>NZ_JBWJAR010000005.1:0-281570 GCF_056389225.1 Pseudarthrobacter sp. rb
CCGGCGTCCACCGCGGCAGACACCTCCATGATCTGCCCAAAACCTCATCCCCGGCCAGAGCCCGGGGCGAGGCAGCCGCAAACTTTCTCCGAACACGGCGCGCCAGCGACGCTAGACCGCTAGCCCCGGTCTGTTTCGGTGGGCGCCGTGGCGTCCCCGGCCAGGCCGGCGTCGTCCGCTGTGCCGTTCTGTTCCCGGTCTCCGGGCGCTCTGCCGTTGTGCACCTTGTCGCCGTCGGCGTCCCCGCCCAGCGGGCTGTTGGAGACCGGGGCCGGGGCAGCCCCGGTCTTGAGGCCGGGCGCCTTCTGCTTCTCCGCCTCCATCGCGTTTGAGCCTTCGCTCAGGGACGAGTGGACCTCCACGTCGTCGTTGGGATCTGCCGGGTCCGGCACGTCCGTTTTCTCCGTTGGCTTGGATGTCCCGGCCAGGTCCTCCATGGCGTTTTCTGCTGCCTTGCCAATGCTGTCGCCGATACCCACTGACTGCTCCTTCCGGCGTTGCGTCCCGGCCGCCCCAGCGGCGTACCGGCCCTACTCCTCCAGAATTATCAGCATGCTTACAATTAGTCCAGTGCTGGGGAACCGAACCGCAGCCGGAGAGGAAGGAAAGGCAATGAGCACTTACCATCCGGAAAATGACCCCGCGAACCCCGACCGCCCGGGCAAGGAAGAGGTGGGCGCCGCCCAGCCCCATCCGGCGGAGCAGCGCAGCCGGGAGTCGGCCGGGTCGCCGAACCCGGATCCGCTGGAAGGCAACGTCACCGGCCTGGAACCGGGCGGGGGAGTCCCGCCGGGAGCGACGCCGCCCGCGGAGGACCAGATGAGCAGGGACCAGGGTCACTCCGAATAGGGCCTGGACGTGCAGCGGGGCGGCGCGCATGCTGCCCGCCGCCCCGCTGCCTGCGTCAGGTCCTCAGGAAGACTCTGTTCCCCGGGCAGTGGCGCGGAGTTCCCCCGGGCCGGCCAGGTGGCGTTCCAGGCCGTCCATATCGAGGCGCGTGTTCCAGCTGGCCCAGTCCTTGGGCCGCACCGACGGCCGCCCCAGCAGGTAGCCTTGGCCGGCGCTGATGCCCAGTTCGGTGAGGACCTTGAGCTCTCCCACAGTTTCGATGCCCTCGGCCACCAGGGTGATGCCGATTTGGTCGGTGAAGTCCACCAGGCACGCAGCCAGCGCACGCTGGAGGCCGTCCTTGTCGACGTCGCCGATCACGTTGCGGCCCACCTTGAGGAAGTCGGGCCGCAGGTGGATCATGCGGCTCAGCGCGCCGGCGCCGGTGTGGGTGTCGTCGACGGCGATGCGCAGGCCCTTTTCCCGCAGCGGATTGATCGAGGAAAGGAACTGCAGGTATTCCTCTTCGGGAATGTCCTGGGTCAATTCGAGCACCACCCGGTGGGTGGGCAATTCAATGTGGTCGAAGAGCTCCGGCAGCCGCGGGTCCAGGCAGGACGTGGGGGAAATGTTGAGGGAAACGTAAAGGTCTTCGGGCAGGTCCTTCGCGGCTGCTGCCGCCGAACCCAGAGCGGAAAACTCGAGGTTGGCGCCCAGGCCCACCGCGGCGGCCTCCGCAAACCACAGCTCCGCGGCCGCGCCGTCGTCGCTGACGAACCGGGAGAGCGCTTCGGCGCCCACCACGGTTCTTCCTTCCAGTCCGTAGATGGGCTGGAATGCGGTCATCAGCATTTGGTTCTCAAGCAGGGTGCTGATCCGTGAAGCGCTGCGGATGGCATCCAACTGCTCCGCAAACTGCGGCGGAAGCGCGGGCGGCGTGAGCCGCATGTCCCTGGCGGCTTCCAGTGTCTCCGTCACGTTGGCGTCGCTGCGCCGGGTCTCGAGGAGATACTCCAGCAGGGCCCGTTCCGGCACGCCTGGATTCTCATCGAGGCTGTTGCTCAGCCGCTGCCGGACGGCGGTTCCCGCAGGATCCGTATCCGCCAGCACGGCGGCGATAATTCCCCATGCCTGTACCCGAACCGACATTAGCAACGCCCCCAGTTGACGAAGTAATGACCCGATGGCCCCATAATGTTCAAATTTCCAAACGCCTTATAAAAGAACGGTGCTGCCAACCTGATTTCCGAGGCGGCGAAAAACCAGACACCGCACGCTGATCGTATAACGGCGGCCACGAAAGTGCAGTAGTTTTTGCGTTACTGGTTAGCGCTTTCCTGCTGGTCAGCCAGCAGTTCCGGAATCTGGTCCGGGGGAATGGGCCGGCTGAAGTAGTAGCCCTGGGCGCTGCGGCAACCCAGGCCGCGGAGGATTTCTGCCTGTTCCGCCGTTTCGACGCCCTCCCACACCGCTTCCAGCCCGCATGCCCGCACCAGTTGCAGGACTGCCGCCACCAGCGCGGGCTGGCTGGGATCGCTCTCCAGCCCGGTGATCAGTGACCGGTCCACCTTGACCCGGTCCACCGGCAGCCGGCGGAGGTAGCTGATGGACGAGTAGCCGGTGCCGAAGTCATCGATCTCGATGCCCACACCCAGGCCGCGGAGCCCGCCCAGCGAGTACCGGTCCAGCTCGTTGCCTTTGACGATTGCCACTTCCGTCAACTCCAGGACAACCTGTTCAGGCCTGACGCCGGTCTCCTGCAGGGTGTTGCGCACGTCCTCGATGAACTGCAGGCTCTGCAGGTCTGTGGCGGAGATGTTGATGCGCACGGAGAACCTGCTGTCCACCAGGGCGGCATCAATCCAGGCCCGCAGCTGCTTCACCGCGGTCCTGAGGACCCAGAGTCCAAGTTCGGAGATCAGGCCCGCCTCTTCGGCAAGGGGAATGAACTCGTCAGGCATGATGAATCCGCGGGTCGGGTGGTTCCACCGGACCAGTGCCTCCACGCCTTCGATCCGCCCCGTTCCAAGTTCCACCACCGGCTGGTAGTACAGCGTCAGCGCATCACCCTTGATGGCGGCCCGCAGGTCATCCACCAGCTGGCTGCGGAGCCGGCGCACCAGCAGCAGAGCGGGCTCGAACCGGTGCAGCTTGTTCTGCCCCTCGGCCTTGGAGGCATACATGGCGACGTCGGCCTCCATCAGCATGTCCTCAGGGCTCTGGCCCGCGCTGCCCACGCTGAGTCCGATGCTGGCACCACAGCGCACGCTGCGGCCGGGAAGTTCAATGGGTTCGTTGAGGGAGGCCAGGATGCGGTGTGCCACGATCGCCGCCTGGTCCGCCGATGCGGAGGGCATGACGATGGCGAATTCATCCCCGCCCAGGCGGGCTACGACGTCGGAGGCGCGCACCGCGGTACGGAGCCTTTCACCCACGGTCACCAGGACCTGGTCCCCGGCCGTGTGCCCCAGGCTGTCGTTGATGGATTTGAATGCGTCAAGGTCCATCAACAGGATGGCCGGCCCCTCTTCGGACCCCCCGCCGTCCGCCGCGGCACGGGCCTCCAGTGCGGCGCGAAGGGCTTCGAGCAGCGCCGACCGGTTGGCCAGCCCGGTCAGCGGGTCCTGCATGGCCATCTTCTGCATCTCAAGGTGGGCCTCGTGAAGGAGCTGGGTCCGGACCTGCACCCGCTGCTCGAGTTCCTCGTAGATGACCTGCAGGTCTTCGGCCAGCAGATTGGTGCCCATGATGATCGCATCGAGCTCGTCCCGGGCCGGTGAGACTTCTATCCGGGAGGTGAGGTCGCCGGAGGCAAGCCGGACAATGCCTTCCAGGAGCTGGGAGAGCCGGGGATCGTCGTTGGCAAACATGGCCAGTCCTCCTTCGGCGCCTAGTTGGCCTGGACGCGGTCAGTGCCGAGGGGAAGGCTGACGGTGACGGTGGTCCCGGTGCCCAGGGTGGAAGCGACATCGATCCGGCCGCCGTGGCGGTCCACAATGTCCTTGGAGATGGCAAGGCCCAGCCCTGTGCCCGGGATGGCGCCGTTCATCGCGTTCGAGGCCCGGTAGAACCTGGTGAACACATGGTTGATTTCGTCGTCCGAGATGCCGATGCCGGTATCGGCGATGCGCACGGTGGCCCACTTGGACCCGTCCGCCGCGGCGTGGGATTCGCTGCCCACCTCGATCCGGCCGCCGCTGGGGGTGAACTTGATGGCGTTGGACACGAGGTTGGTGAAGACCTGCTGCAGCTGCACCTCATCGGCCAGGATCTCCGGATCCTCCGGAACCGGGTCCACATCGATGGTGACGTTCTGCAGGGTGGCCAGCGGGCGCAGCGCCGCGGCAACCAAATCCAGGGTGCGTCCCAGGCGCACCGGTGCGAGCTGCATGTCCGCGTTGTCCAGCCCGCCCCGGGAGACGCTGAGCATGTCCTCGATGAGGGTCCGGAGCCGTTCGGTGTTGCGGACCACGATGTCCAGCATCTGGTGGACCTCCTTGGACACCGGGTGCTCGGTGCTCTCCTGGATCATGTCCAGGTACGCCATGATCGAGGTCAGCGGCGTGCGAAGCTCGTGGTTCACCGTGGCCAGGAAGTCCGTCTTTGCCTTGTCGAGTTCGCGCAGCTGCTTGACCACCTGCTGCTGGCTGCTGATCAGGTGGCTCTGGATGAGTCCGTAGGCCGCGTTGCCGGCCACGTGCTGGATCAGGCCCAGTTCGGCGCTGGACCACGTCCGTGGCCGGTCCATCATGGCGATCCAGATGATGCCCAGGGAGGAGTTGCCTTCGCCGATGGGCACCGCCAGCGTGGAAGCCGCCCCCGCCACGGCCCTGGCCGGCTTTTCGTCGGCCCTGGGCTCGGTTTCATTTCCGTCCGACGAGAGCGTCTCTGTCCCGGCCCAAAGCGCATCGGCCGTGGCGCGGGCCTCGTCCTCGCCGGGAAGGGCGTCCTTGGGCAGTTCCGCCAGCCCCTGCCGGTGCCAGGTCGCCATGATCACCGGGACGCGGTGGTCCTCGAAGGTGGCCAGCACCACGTGGTCGGCCTTGAAGGTCCGGCCGAAACCGGAGACCACGTGGTTGGCGATCTCCTGGGGATCGTTGGTGGCGCGTACCGCGGCTGAGACCTCGCGCAGCTGCTCACGGAGTCCCTCGGCCTCCTGCCGGGCGGCGCGGCGCCGGGACACCTGCTCGATGAGGACGGATGCGCGGTGGACCAGTTCTTTGGGCTCCGGCGGCTTGGTGATGCAGTCGTGGACGCCGGCGGGGTTGGCCGCGGCCACCTCCTGCGGATTGTCCAGGTCCACCATCACCAGGACGGGGGCCGCGGACTGGGCAGGGGACAGAAGCGCGTCGGCGACGACGATGGAAGGCTGGCCTGCGTTCAGCAACGCGGCGAGGCTGGCGGCGTCCGCCGCTTCCCGGACGCCGTACCCCGCGTCCCGCAGTGCCTGGGCGTTACGGGCCAGCCGGCCGGCGTCGGGATCAGCGACGACGGCGGTGCGGGTCAGGCGCACGCCACTCGGCACAGCCGTCACAGTGTTCCCTTCCTCCCAGTTGAGTACATTCTAGGGGGACGGCGGCCACAGGGGTCCAGAGCGCCCGCGCCCACCCCTTATTCGCGCCCCGTGGGCAGGGCACGCCGTAATGTGGCCGAAGCTGCGCCGGTTGGCAGGGACGGAACATATATTTGAGCCGTGTCCTCCCCAACGAAGTCGCCGCGGTCCGTCCTGCAGAAGTACCTGATGATTCCCAAGCTCGTCAGGTTGTCGCGGGGCGCGCCGAAAGACCGGCACCAGGCGTGGGACACCTACTGGGCACGAATCACGGCCACGGGCCCCGGCGGGGAGGTCCTGTGGGATTCGGGCAGCGACCATGAGTTCCTGGGCTACAAGGACAGCCTCCTGCGCTACCTGGACCCCGCGCTTCCCGTGGTGGATACCGGGTGCGGCCATGGCAGTTTCACCCGGGCGCTCGCAGGCGTCTTCCCCCGGGTGGTTGGCGTTGATGTCTCGCCGCACGCCGTTGACCGGGCCCGGGCGGAGTCCGCGGGAAGCGGCAACACGACCTTTGAAGCGCGGGACATGACGGCGGAGGGTGCCGGAGCGGCCCTGGCCGGGTCCCTCAACGCAGGCAAGGACGGGGCCAACGTCTTCATCCGCGGCGTCCTGCACGTCCTTGCCCCGGCGCACCAGATGGCGCTGGTCGAAAACCTCCGGCTCCTGGCCGGGCGCCGCGGCACCGTCTTCATGGCGGAAACCAACTTCCAGGGCAACCCGGTGGAGTATGTGTCCCACCTCGGCGCAACCACGCGGGGCATTCCGGCGCCGTTGGAACTGGCCATCCGCGGGCTCCCCATGCCGGGGCACTTCGGGCCCGAAGAGCGCGAACGGACGTTCCCGGCGTCGGCCTGGGAACTCCTTGAAGATGGCCATACGGCCATCGAAACCAACCCGGTGACCGGCGTGCCCGGCCAGGACCGGGTGCCCGGGTATTACGCAATCGTCCGCCCACGCCGGTAGGCCCCAGGGCAGGGCATTCAACCCTCCCCGCAGACTTGTCCGGATTCCCGCAGCCAGTCCGCAGGCCGCCGTCCTTCCCCTTGACACCGGCCGGATCCAGAGGCTCCATGGTAAGTAGACTTACTAGTTAGCCCCGAGGTGAAAGGAAGGCCACGCCAGCCGGGGGGACGGTTCTGCACCTTCGATTCCCGGACACACTGAATTTCATCCACCAGCAACCGCGCAGCGACGGCATCCGTCGAATTTCTTCCGGTTGGAAAACCCCAGCCGGGAAGACGCCCAAGCCGCACCCGCGCCCCAGCGCCGTCGGGTTCCGGATTACCCTCCGGTACCCCGCACCGGCCGCCGGCGCAAGACCTACAGGAACCACCATGAGCAACCTCATTCCGTCCGGCGACCTCCGCCGGATGCTGCTGCCCCCCACCTACGGGCGGCACGTCACGTCAGCCACCGAATTCACCATTCTGTCCGTGGAGGTATGGGCCTCCGGGTTGGTGGTAAACATCCACCTTCCCTCCGATGACGCCCCCGAGCCCCGGCTCTTGCTCCAGGACCACTTCGGGACCGAATACACACTGCAGGAATCCGCCACCGTCGGGGCCCGCAACCTGCAGGTCTTCACCCCGTCCGTGCCGCCGGGCACCAGGAGCCTGACCATCAGATCGGCTGACGACGCCGGCAACAGGCCCGTGGTGACCTTCGCCGTGCCCCTCATGGCCGTGCCCGAAAGCCGGCCAAACCTGGAGGCGGCAGGCCGCGGGGCCTCCGCCGCCGCTATTGACGAGTCCTACGAGTCCGACCTCCGCCGCCCTGCCTGACCTACAGAAAGGCCCGCCATGCCCGATACCAGCAACTTCACGCCCACTGCCGCCATCGTCACCGCCTCCGACTCGGGAATCGGCAAGGCCACGGCTGTTGCGCTGGCCCGCGCCGGGATGGACGTGGGCGTCACCTGGCATTCGGACAAGGCGGGTGCGGAGGGGACGGCCGAAGAGATCCGCAGCCTGGGGCGCAAGGCTGTGGTCCGGCAGCTTGACACCACAGAACTCCGGGCTGCTGCGGGCGTGATCGACGACCTCGCCGGGGAACTGGGCGGCCTGCACGTCTTCGTCAACAACGCGGGGACGGGGGCCAACACCAAGTTCCTCGATATGGGCATCGACGACTGGATGAAGATCCTCGACACGAACCTCAACGGCGCATTCGTCTGCCTGCAGGCCGCGGCGCGGCGCATGGTCAAGGCAGGCAAGGGCGGCCGGCTGGTGGCGGTGTCCAGCGTGCATGAGTTCCAGCCGCGCGTGGGTTCATCCGCCTACGATGCCTCCAAGCACGGCCTGGGCGGCCTCATGAAAACGCTCGCCCTGGAGCTGGGCCAGTACGGCATCACGGCCAACACGGTGGCCCCCGGCGAGATCGCCACGCCCATGACGGGGCAGGAGGACCAGGATCCGACGACGACGGCACGGCCCGGGGTGCCGCTCGGACGGCCTGGCCACGCGCGGGAGATCGCTGACGTCATCGCCTTCCTTGCCTCGCCGGCGTCCAGCTACGTGACGGGTGCGGCCTGGGTGGTGGACGGCGGCATGCTCCAGATGGGCCCGCAGGCCGGCTCGCACCTCACCGGCAATGAGTGGCGTGAGGGCTAGGCCGTTCCGTCCGGTTGAGGAGTCACTCAGTCCGCATCGCGGATCTGGCAAGCGCTTTCCAATGCAGTGCTGGCATGATGGAGCGCATGCGCATTCTTATCGCTCCGGACAAGTTCAAGGGGTCCCTGACGGCAGCTGAAGCCGCCGCCTCCATCGCCGAAGGGGCACTCCGGGTCTACCCGGACGCCGTCGCCACCCAGTTTCCCATCGCCGACGGCGGCGAGGGCACCCTGGAAGCGGCCGTGGCGGCAGGATATGAGGAGCGGTTGAACGCCGTCGTGGGGCCCATCCTCGCCCCGCTTGGCGCCGCCTGGGCCATCCACAAGGCAGGCGACGGCAAGGTCACGGCGGTGATCGAAACCGCCCAGGCGTCCGGCCTGGCGGACATGGAACCAACCCCGGCCAACGCCTTGCGCGCCCACAGCTATGGGTGCGGCCAGCTCATCGCCGCAGCCCTCGACGCCGGCGCCACCGAGATCGTCCTGGGCCTGGGCGGGTCCGCCATGACGGACGGCGGCAGCGGCGCACTACGCGCCCTCGGACTGAAACCCCTGGACTCAGCAGGAAACGTTGTGCCCCTGGGCGGAGGTTCGCTGGCCGACGTCACAACGCTGGACACGAGCGGGCTGGACCCGAGGCTCTCCGCCACCACATTCCGCATCGCCGTCGACGTCCGCAACCCGCTGTACGGGACGTCCGGCGCCGCCCACGTCTTCGCCCCGCAGAAAGGCGCGGACCAGGACGCAGCGGAAATGCTCGACGCCGGGCTCCGCAACTGGGCGTCGGTGCTGCGGGAAGCAACGGGCCGGGACGTGAACGTCCCCGGCGCCGGCGCCGCCGGTGGCTTCCCGGCGTCGTTCCTTGCGTTCACCAACGCCACGCTGGAAGGCGGCTTTGCACTGGTGGCGGGGCTGACCGGCCTGGCCGCCCAGCTGGACCAGGCTGACCTGGTGATCACCGGTGAGGGATCCATGGACTCCCAGTCGCTCACCGGCAAGGCGCCGATCGCGCTCGCGAACGCGGCCCGGGACCGCGGCATACCCGTCATTGTGGTGGCCGGCAGGATCCTGGTGACCTTCGAGGACCTCGCCGGACACGGCGTGGTGGCCGCGGCCCAGCTGCTGGATGTGGCGTCGAGCCCGGAAGATGCCGTAGCAAACGCCGGAAAGTACCTGGCCTGGGCAACGAGCCAGGTACTCGAAGGCGCCTAGCCCACGATGGTGGTGTTGCGGCGCCGCCGGAACACCAGGATGGCAATCACCACCAGGGCAGCCACGCCGGCGATCACCCACGGGGCGTAATTCAGTCGCGTGGACTCATTTTGTGCGGACTCGCCGGTGCCGGGGTTGGCCGGACCGGTGGACGCGGTATCCCCGGGGGAAGGCGTGGGAGACGTGGCTGCCGGCCATGCCGCACCGGCCGATCCCGGGGCCACCTGGCCTGCCTGTACTGTGCCTGCCGCAGCGGTTGCTGCCCCGGCGGAAAGCGCCGGGGCTGCGAGGAGCAGCAGGGCCAGCAGGGTGGTAGGCACGAACGTTCGCATACAGTCTCTCCTCATGGATGGGCTGGTTGGGCCGTTAGGCGCCGGTTTCGTAGTGGGGTTCGGCAACAGGCTTCGATTCCGGGGATCCCTTCTCCCGCAGGTACACCGACGCTCCCACCAGGACGCCGACGGCCAGGAACTCGCTTTGCCAGTTCTGGAAGGACTCGAACCAGAAACGGCTGGTGCCCAGGTACTGCAGGAACGTGATGGCGGGCTGGCCGTGGCTTTGCTGGTCCTGGTTGTACTCGTCCACCCCGCCGGCGGCGTGGAGGAGGAACGAGGCAAGGAACAGCACGAAAAACAGGATCGACAAGGAGTGCTCGTACACCTTCAGTGCCACGCCGCCGCGCCGGATCGGCCACGGGGTGGCGCTGCTGATACGCGCTTCCCGGGGGTCTTGGTCCTGAGGGGCCTTCCTGCCCATCGGCTTGGACTCGGATGAGCCCTTCTGGAACAGGAACACCGTGAGGACCACGTACATGGCCATCTGCAGGAACTCCGATTCCCAGTTCTCGAACGTGGCCTCAACGAACGCGCCGGTTCCCAGGAACTGAAGTACGGACACCGCCGGCTCGCCGTGGGCCTGCTGGTCTTCGCTGTACGACGCTGCACCCGAGAGGACCATTCCCACGAAGAACGCCAGGAACAGGCCCAGGTTGGCTACCAGCAGCCCGTGCTCTTTGGCCCACTTACGCATCCTTACTCCTTATCCTCGGCCGGGAGGATCCTCCCGGTGGCCCGTTTGTTCAGGCGAAGCGGAACGAACACCAGCATCACCACCATGACGCCCAGCAGCGCGCCGCCGGCCATGACCCCGGCGGACCGGCCGGCTGCAACATCGAAGACCAGGGCCGCTGTTCCCGCACTCAACAGGGCGATGCCGCCAAGGGCGATCTTGGTGATGGTGTCCGCGCTGGACACCAGCATTTCCTTCAACCGTTTCCGGAAAAGCCGCCGGTGCACGCTGACCGGTAGGAGGATGAAGGCGGTGGTCAGGGCGGCAATCACCACATTGGTGAGGTAGAGGCCAACCTCCCAGTCGTCCAGCTTTTCAAAGCGCTGCTGGAACGGCAGGGTCAGCAGGAAGCCGGCCAGGATCTGCACCCCGGTCTGGAGCACCCGCAACTCCTGCAGGAGTTCGGCCCAGTTGCGGTCCAGCTGCTCCTCGCGGGTCTCGTTCCGGCCCGTGCGGCCCGTGTAGTCCTCAACTTCGGACATCGGCGCTCCTTCCTCTCCGGCGGCGGTCCAAGTCCTCTTTCTACTCCTCCCGTACCCAGAAACAAGGCTGGCCGTTGCGCCGGCTACAACATTTGATAAGTTTACTGATTATTACCCGCGGTGGTGGACTTGGTCCCCTGCCCGGGATAGCTTCAAAGGGCCGGAGCACGGCGGAGCCCTTCTATATCGACACAGGTCAACCGATACCAGGCAGGCGGACTATGAGCGACACGGACAAGCAGACAGACCAGCCGCAGGATCCGCGCGGCGGCTACCACTCGGGCCCCTTTCCCGAGCAGGAACAAAAGCAGCCCGGGCTCACAGCACCCATGAACCCCAAGCCGGACCACGGGGAGCTCAGCTACGAAGGACACGGCAAGCTCGAAGGCAAGGCCGCCCTCATCACCGGCGGGGACTCCGGCATTGGAAAGGCTGCTGCCATCGCGTTCGCCCGGGAAGGGGCCGACGTCGCCATCTCCTATCTGCCGGAGGAGGAAGACGATGCGCAGGATACCGCGGAGTGGATCCGCAAAACCGGGCGCCGGGTCCTCCTTCTTCCGGGTGACGGACGTGAAGAGGAGTTCAGCACCCGGATCGTGGAGGAAGCCGTTTCCGAATTCGGACGGCTCGACGTCCTGGTGCTGAACGCGGCCTACCAGAAGAACCGGGAGAGCCTGGAGACACTTCCCACCGAAGAGTTCGACAGGGTCTTCCGCACCAACCTTTATTCACTGCTGTGGTCGGCGCGGGCAGCCGTGCCGCACTTGAAGGCCGGGGCCTCGATCATCACCACGGCCTCCATCCAGGCCTTCAACCCTTCGCCGGAGCTCATCGACTACGCCATGACCAAAGCAGCGCAGGTGGCCTTCACCAAGGCCTTGGCCCAGGAGCTCGGCCCGAAGGGGATCCGCGTCAACGCGGTGGCCCCCGGCCCCATCTGGACACCCTTGATTCCCGCCACCGAGTGGCCGGACAAGCTCCCTTCCTTCGGCCAGGACACGCCGCTGGAGCGCGCTGGCCAACCCGCCGAGCTCGCCGCAGCCTACGTACTTCTTGCATCCGAGGACGGCTCCTACATCTCCGGCGCAGTCCTGCCCGTCACCGGCGGCAAGGGGCTCTAGGCAGGACCGCGCCCCAGGCAGTACCGGGTTCCATCGCCCGGGCAGTATCAACAGACCAGCAACATCGGCAACGCACAACAGGAGGAAGCATGACGCAGGAAAACCAGCAGGCTGAACCCGAGTCGGCCCCGGGCGGCTACGGCACCCCCACCGCCGAGCAGGAGGCTGCCGGCACCCAGGGCGGCCAGCAGTCCAGCGGCGGCGCCCAGCAGTCCGGCGGCGCTTCATCGGCCGGCGCGGACACCAACGAACCGCAGTCCGGGACGGGCCAGAACCCGGTCCCGCACGACATGGACCTCCCCTCCAGCGCCGCGGAGATCGACGAGTCGAATGACGATTCCCAGGGGTCGGCGCCTGTCTCCTCGGAGTCCGGGCAGGAAGCAACGGGCATTCCGGACGGCAGCGGAAATGACCTTCCGCAGGAGAAATCGCCGAACGACGACGACGAAAGCTTCGACGCCGGATAAGTCACCCTGGCCCCTGACCTCTGGCCCCCGTTCCACTGCCCGCTGCGGCAGGGGAAACGGGGGCCTTTGCCGTTCCCGCGGCTCCTCCTGCCGGCGCGTCCCGCGGTCCGCGCACTGGCATACATCCCGTCCGGCTGGGTACGGAACACGCGAAACCACATCAGCCGGCAGGCAGCAGAAGGCACCCCATCCTGCCCGCCGGCGTCAATTTCGACGCCAGGAGGTGGACCCGTGGGGAAGACTTCGGAGCAGTGGGCGCGGCAACCGGACCGGCCGGACAAAGCGGCGGTGGACGTCCTGGTGCCCACCTGCAACCGGCCGGCTGAGCTGGCCGTCACCCTCGCGGGACTGGCAGCGCAGCAGGAACCCGCGTTCGCCGTCGTAGTCAGCGACCAGTCAGCGGGGCAGCCCGCGTGGGACCATCCGGCGGCCGCTGCGATGGTGCGGGTGCTCGAGGCGCAGGGCCGGCCCGTCACGCTGCTGCGCCACCTCCCACGGCGGGGACTAGCTGAACACCGGCAGTTCCTGCTGGACCAGTCCACCGCGGAGCAGTGCCTTTTCCTGGACGACGACGTTTGGCTGGAGCCCGGCGCCCTGGAACGGCTGAGCCAGGCCCTCGCCGAGCTGCAATGCGGGTTTGTGGGCATGGCCCCGCAGGGGCTGTCCTTCCTGGACGATCGCCGGCCTGAACAAACGGCGGCCTTCTCAGCCTGGGAGGGCCCGGTGGCGCCGGAGCGCATCCGCCCGGGCAGCCCGGAATTCGAGCGGTGGCCGCTGCACAACGCCGCGAACCTCAGCCATCTCAGTGCCGAGCTGGCCCTGAAGCCCGGCGACTGGGTGCCCTACCGAGTGGCGTGGCTGGGCGGCTGCGTCCTGTACCGCAGGGAGGCGTTGAACGACGCCGGCGGGTTCCGTTTCTGGACCAGCCTCCCGGCAGACCATGCGGGCGAGGACGTTGTGGCCCAGTGGCAAGTGATGGAACGGTACGGCGGGGCAGGCATCCTGCCCTCCGGCGCGGTCCACCTTGAAGCGCCCACCACGGTGACGGACCGGCGGGTGGAGGCGCACGACGTCGTCCTCAGGCAGGACTCCGCCGAGGCGCCCTAGTGGGGGCATGGCCTCAGGCTCCGCTGCCGGCGGCTGCCCCGGACAGCGGGTACGCCACATACGCGAAGCGGTCTGAATCCGGCGACCAGCTGTTGACGTTCAGCGTGCCTTGGCCGCCGAACACCGGCCAGGTGTGGAGCGGTGTGGTCCAGTCAGTGGTGGAGACGAGGACGACGTCGACAGGCAGGTCTGCGGGGTGGCCTTGCGTTCCGGCGGGGAAGCGGATGTAGCCGGCCAGACGGCTGTCGGGGGAGAGGTGCGGGAACCAGTCCGCGGAAGCGCTGTGCACCAGCTGCTCGAACTGGCTTCCGTCGGGCCGGACGCGGGCCAGTTGGGCATGGCCGGGGACCGTGGTGAAGGACTCCGTATGAGGTACAGCCAGTCGCCGTCGGGCGAGTACTCTGGCCCGTCGCAGTGCCCGGGCCCGACGTCGATCCTTGCGGCAGCACCGCCGTCGGACTTTATGGTCATCAGGCGGCCCGGCCGCGTGAAGTCGCCGCCCTCAATCCCGACATATGCGAGCTCCGTGCCGTCAGGACTGACGCCGTGCAGGAAATGGAAGGACCCGTCGTCGGCCGTGATCCTGGTTGCCCGTCCACCCGCCAAGGGGGCCCGGTAGATGTGTCCGTCCTCCCCGGACAGGAAGATGGTCTCGCCGTCCGGGGCCAAGACATGGTCGTTGTTAAGGGCCGGGAGGTCCGTCAGCACGATCCCGGCAAGGGACCCGTCAGCCAGGTCCAGCCTCCACAGGAGGCCGCCCCCGTTCAGGATCAATGCCCGGCCATCGAGCGTCCAGTTGGGTGCCTCCACGAGCATATTCCCGGTGGCGTATGCCAGTTCGAGTCCGCCGCCGGCCGATGCGATCCAAACCTCGCACTGCTGGCCCGGCTGCAGGGCACGCACGGCGTCAGTCTTTGCTGGTGAAGGCGGCGTCGAAGCTGGTTTGGGATGGGGGGAAGTCGTACTTTTTGAGTGCGTTGAGTGCTTCGGGGGCGCCGTGGAGGCGGTCCATGCCGGCGTCTTCCCATTCGATGCTGATGGGGCCGTTGTAGCCGATGGCGGCGAGGGCGCGGAAGGAGGCTTCCCAGGGGACGTCGCCGCGGCCTGCGGAGACGAAGTCCCAGCCGCGGCGTGGGTCGCCCCAGGGCAGGTGGGAACCCAGGACGGTGTTGCGGCCGGTTTGGCGGATCTTGGTGTCCTTGCAGTCCACGTGGTAGATCCGGTCCTTGAAATCCCAGATGAAGGAGACGGGGTCAATGCCCTGCCACATCATGTGGGAGGGGTCCCAGTTCAGGCCGAACGCTTCGCGGTGGCCGATGGCTTCGAGGGTGCGGACGGTGGTCCAGTAGTCGTAGGCGATTTCGGAGGGGTGGACTTCGTGGGCGAAGCGGACGCCGCATTCGTCAAAGACGTCCAGGATGGGGTTCCATCGGTCGGCGAAGTCCTGGTAGCCGGCGTCGATGACTTTTTCCGGGACGGGCGGGAACATGGCGACGTACTGCCAGATGGAGGAGCCGGTGAAGCCGACGACGGTGTCCACGCCGAGGGCTTTGGCGAGCCGGGCGGTGTGTTTCATTTCCTCGGCGGCGCGCTGGCGGACGCCTTCGGGGTCGCCATCGCCCCAGACTTTGGACCCGACGATGGCCTGGTGCCGGAAGTCGATGGGGTCATCACAGACGGCCTGGCCTTTGAGGTGGTTGGAGATGGCCCAGACCTTGAGGTTGTACTTGTCCAGGATTGCGAGTTTGGACTCGACGTAGCCCGGTTCATCCCAGCGCCAGGCGTCCAGGTGGTCGCCGGAGACGGCGATTTCGAGGCCGTCGTAGCCCCAGCCGGAAGCAAGCTTCGCGACTTCTTCGAAGGGCAGGTCGGCCCACTGGCCGGTGAACAGGGTGAACGGGCGGGGCATTCGGGGCTCCTTGGTTTAAGGCTGGGCTGGCGGGCGCTGCCGGGGCAGGCGTTAGTGGCGGACGACGGTGAGGGTGCTTTTGTTGGCGGCGGATTCCTCCACGGCGGCCAGGATGTGCTGGACGTTCAGTCCTTCTTCGAATGACGGCGAGGGCTGGGTTCCGTCCTTGATGGCGGTGAGGAAGTCGCGGATTTGGTGGGTGAAGGTGTGTTCCCAGCCGATGATGTGGCCCTGCGGCCACCAGGCTTCCAGGTAGGGGTGGCCGGGTTCGTTGACCAGGATGCGCCGGAAGCCCTGTTCGCGGACCGGGGCGGTGGCGTCCAGGAAGCCGAGTTCGTTGAGGTTTTCCAGGTCGAACAGGAGGCTGCCCTTGTCGCCGTAGATCTCGATCTGGAGGCTGTTTTTCCGTCCGGTGGCCACCCGGGAGACTTCCACTGAGGCGATGGCCCCTGAGGTGAGGGACAGCGTGGCCCAGGCGGCGTCGTCGACCGTGACGTCCTCGGTGCCGTTCTCGCCGGGGCGCCGGTCCACGAAAGTGTTGAGCCGGCCGGACACCTCGGTGACCTGGTCACCGAGGAGGAACAGGACCTGGTCGATGGCGTGGGAGGCGATGTCGCCAAGGGCACCGGACCCGGCCGTTTCCTTCCGCAGCCGCCAGGTCATGGGTGCCTGGGCATCCGCGAGCCAGTCCTGCAGGTACGCGGCCCGGACGTGCCGGACGGTGCCCAGCCGGCCTTCGGCGATCAGTTCCTTCGCGAGGGCCAGGGCCGGGACGCGCCGGTAGTTGAACCCGATCATCGACTGCACGCCCCGGGCCCTGGCTTTGGCCGCGGCGGCGGTCATCAGTTCTGCCTCGGCCAGGGTGTTGGCCAGGGGTTTTTCCACCAGGACATGCTTGCCTGCCTCCAGGGCGGCGATGGCGATCTCCGCGTGCATCCAGCCCGGGGCACAGATATCCACGATGTCGATGTCATCCCGGGTGATCACCGTGCGCCAGTCCGTTGCCGATTCGGCCCAGCCATACCTTTCCGCGGCCTCCGCGACCGCGGTGGCGTCCCGGCCCACGAGGACTTCCTGCTCGAAGGCCGGGACGTCGAAGAAGCTGGCCACATTCCGCCACGCATTCGAGTGGGCCTTGCCCATGAAGGCATAACCAATCGCGGCCACGCCCAGCGGGCGCGAAGCCGGTCGGGAGGCCGGGGGTTCGGACGGGTGTGCGGCTGCGGTCATGATGCGTTCCTGCGTGCTTCCTGCTGGCTGGACTACGTGCTGGATTACTTGCTGGATCAGAGCGTGGCGGTTTCCGGCGCCCAGTCCTCGGGGAGGGCGGGGGCTACCGGGGCCGAACTTTCGACGTTCACGAACGTGCCGGAATCGACGGACTCCGAGATGGAGACCATGGTGTCCAGGACGTGGTACGCCAGTTCACCCGTGGCGCGGTGCGGGACGCCCGAGCGGATGGAGCGGGCCATGTCCAGGACACCCATGCCGCGGCCGTTGGCCGGCCCGGTGGCGGGAACCGTGGTCCAGTCCTCGTCGCCGGCACGCCAGAGCTTGATGTCGCCGGTGAAGTAGTTGGGGTCCGGCAACGAAATGGTCGCGTCGGTTCCGGTAATCTCCACGAAGCCCATCCGGGTCCGGGGGGATTCGAAGGAGAAGACGCTGTGCGAGGAGGCGCCGGATTCGAACTGCGCCATGGCGGAGACGTGGGTGGGCACCTCGACGGTGAACTCCTCGCCTGCCTTGGGCCCCGAACCGATCACGCGCACGTCCTTGGCCTTGGAACCGACGGCGGCCACCTTGCGGATGGAGCCGAAGGCCTGGACCAGGGTGGTCAGGTAGTAGGGGCCCATGTCGAACAGCGGGCCGGCGCCGTGCTGGAAGAGGAAGGCCGGGTTCGGATGCCATGACTCCGGGCCGGGGGTCTGGAACGTAGTCATTGCAGTCAGCGGCGTGCCGATGTCGCCGCGCTGGATCAGGCGCAGCGCCGTTTGGATACCGGCGCCGAGGAAGGTGTCCGGGGCGCAGCCCAGGCGGATGCCGGCGGCGTCGGCGGTCTTGAGCAAGCCCAGGCCGGATTCGCGGTCCAGGGAGAACGGCTTTTCGGTCCAGACGTGCTTGCCCGCGTTGACGGCTGCGGTGGCCACCTCCACGTGCGCTGCGGGGATGGTGAGGTTGACGATGATTTCGACGTCGGGGTGGTTCAGGGCCTTGTCCACGCCTCCCCACTCAGGAATGCCGTACTCCTTGGCACGGGCCTCGGCGGCGTCCTCGAAGAGGTCGGCGATGACGTGGACCTTGAGGTCAGGGAACGCGGTGAGGTTGTCCAGGTACTGCTTGCTGATCACGCCGGCGCCGATGACGCCGACGCCCACGGGGCCGCTGCGGGCAGGCTTGCTGGCGGGGGTGCTCATGCGTTGGCTCCTTCGGCTGCGGTGTTGTTCTCCAGGAAGGCAAGGCTCTGGGCGATGCCCTCGAAGATGTCGCCGTCGTAGTCGTCAAACTCCACCACGCCTACCTCGAGGGACCGCGCGGCGGCGATGACGTCCATGACCGGGACCTTGCCCTGGCCCGCCGGCCGCTGGGCCTTGTTGTCCTTGTTGAGCGGGCCGTCCTTGATGTGGATGAACTTCACGCGGTCACCGAGCTTCGTGAGGATGTCGATCGGGTCCTGGCCGCCGACGGCCACCCAATAGGTGTCCACTTCGAGGACCAGTTCGGGGTCCAGCAGGGACTCGAAGTACTCCAGGGCGGTGCGGCCCTCGGTGGTGGACTCCAGTTCCCAGGCGTGGTTGTGGTAGCCAACCCGGATGCCGTACCCGGCGCCTTTCTTCGCCGCAGCGTTGAGCTTGGCTGCGGTGGCCTGGATGTCCTCGGCCGTCTGCCAGTGCTCGGCGGGCAGGAATGGATCGATGACCGTGGTGATGCCCAGTTCCTTCGCCGCGGCGAAGATTTCGTCCTGGTCCTGGCTCATCAGGGGCGCGTGGCCCGACGGTGCGGTGAGGCCGTTTTCCTTCAGGGCGGCGCCGAGTTCCTTGGCAGTGGCCACGAAGTTGTAGGGCTCAACCTGGGTGTAGCCGATTTCGGCAACCTTCCGGATAGTGCCAGGGAGGTCCTCCGCGATCGCGTTGCGCAGGGTGTACAGCTGAAGTGAGTAGGACATGGGTTTCCTTAGCGTCTGTAGTGAATCGAAGGGGACTGGGGTCAGCGGCCGGCGAGCGAGCCGCCGATGCCGCCGACGCTGAAGTATTTGTTCAGCGTGGCGAAGACGATGACGGGCGGGAGCATCATGACCACGGCCAGGGCCATGACGGATGTCCAGTCCGTGGCGTTCTGCTGGAAGAAGGACTGCACGCCCATGGGAAGGGTGAAGATTTCGTTGGAACGCAGGAACACGATGGCCACGAGGTAGTCGTTCCAGGCCAGGAGGAAGGCGAAGATCGCGGTGGAGAGTACGCCGGGCAGGGAGTTCCGCAGGACCACCTTGGTGAACGAGCCGAACACGGAGCACCCGTCGATCCAGGATGCTTCCTCGAGGCTGATGGGGATGGAGTCGAAGTAGGCGGCCATCATCCAGGTGGCCACGGTCATGGTGGAGCCCACGTAGATGATGGTCAGGCCCAGGAGGTTGTCCACCAGGCCCATGCCGGCGAACAGGATGAACAGCGGCACCACGGAGGTGATGATGGGCAGCGACTGCATGACGAACAGCAGCAGCGAGTACCCGGAGACTGCCTTGCTGCGGCCGCGGGAGAGGACGTAGCCGGCAGGGGCGGCAACAGCCACGGAGACCACCACGGTGGACAGGGTGGTGATCAGGCTGTTCTTCAGCCAGGTGGCGGCCAGGGTCTTGGAGAAGACGTTGCCGAGGTTCTCGAACGTCAGGCCGGTGGCAGTGCTGTTGGGTCCGGGCGTGAAGGCCAGCAGCACGGTGACCATGATGGGCACCAGCACGATCCCCGTGATGATGAGGATTGCGGCGAAGCGCCACCAGCGGCCGCGCTGGCCCGCTTCGGAGAGGACCCTGCGCCGCTTGTCGGCGTCGATGCCGAGCGCGGGGCCGGATTCGGGATGGGCGTGGAGGACTGCGCTCATTATTCGACGCTCGACTTTCGGATCTGGCGGTACAGGATGACCGAGATGACCACCAGGGTCATGGTCATGAGGAAGGCGATGGCCACGCCGGGGCCGGTGGCGAAGTCCTGGAACACGGTCCGGTAGGCCAGGACCACCAGGGAGGTGGTGGCATTGACCGGGCCGCCGCCGGTGAGCAAGTAGATGGTGGGAAAGTCGTTGACGCAGAAGATGGTCATCAGGATCCAGCTGATGTACGTGGAGCGCGCGATCAACGGCAGGGTGATCTGGGTGAACTGCTGCCAGCGGCTGGCGCCATCCATGCTGGCGGCCTCATAAACGGTGGTGTCCACCGAAGCCAGGGCGGCCGAGATCATCATCATCATGAACGGGAAGCTGACCCAGACCTTGAACACCATCACGGTGATGGAGGCCAGGGTGGGATCGGCCAGGAAGAGCGGCGTGCCCATGCCCAGGTTCCGGAACAGCGACGGGATCAGGCTGTCCGGCGTGGCCACCAGCCAGTTCCAGGCAGTGGAAGACACCACGATGGGCACCACCCAGGGCAGGAGCAGCAGGACCTTGAACGTGCCGCCGGCCGGGATCTTGGTGCGCAGGAGCAGGGCCAGGCCCAGCCCCACCAGCCAGGACCCGAAGACGCCCACGATGGTGAACCACAGCGTGAACTGGGCAGCTTTCCAGAATGCCGGCGAGGTCAGGACGGTGGCGAAGTTCTGGCCGCCCACGAAGTTGCCGGTCTGGAGCAGGTCTCCGTCGTGCGTCGCCTGGACGGCGGCGTAGATCAGCGGGTAGCCGTGGATCAGGACAAGGAGGACCACGGAGGGGAGCAGGAGCCAGAAGAACGTCCTGGTGGCCTGCGCGGAGAGCTTGCTCTTGCGTTTTCCGGGGACGGCCCCGGGCCCGCCGGGGGCAAGCCCGCGGCGGGCCCGGCTTAGGCCGGACTGGGTGGTGGTGCTGGACATGGGCGCTCGGTCCTACTTCTTCAGGACCGATTCGAGGCCGGACTGGAAGGTCTGCAGGGCAGTCTTGGCGTCGGCCTTGCCGGTGATGATGGTTTGGCTGAACTGGTTCAGTGCCTGCCCGCCGTCAAGGGCCGCGAGGTTGGCATTGAGCCTGCTGCCCTGGGCGGCGAAGGTCTTGGCAATGGGCTGCCAGTCCTTGACGATCTTGACGTTGTTGGGGTCGTTGGCGAACTCGGGGATCTCCGTGATCGATTTGAAGACCGGCAGCGCGGACATCAGCTTCTTCTGCCACAGCTGCTTCAGCTGGCCCAGGTAGTACACCAGGAACTCCTCCGAGGCTTCCTGCGACGGGGTGTTGGTGTACATCATGATGTTGTTTGGGAAGACGATGGTGGCCTTGTCCCCGTGCGGGCCCTTGATGGGGTCGGCCACCAGCAGGTCGCCCGAGGTGTCGCCCACGCGCTGCGGGACGTTCACCTGGAAGAGGCCGTAGCCGGCCTTGCCGTCCTTCCACTGGGCGGACATGTTGTCCGTGGTGTAGCTGACCGCGGCCGGATCGACGATGCCGTTGGACACCAGCTCCAGGACGAATTCCATGGCCTCGACGTTGCGGTCATTCATCAGGTCCAGCTCGCCGTCCTTGTTCCAGACGCCGCCGCCGTTGTTGACCATCATCATGATCATGGAGTGGTTGGCATAGTTGTTGCCTGCGCCTGCGCCGGTGGTGAAGCCGAACGCGCCCACTTTCTTCAGTGCCTTGCCTGCTTCCAGCAGGGACGGCCAGTCCGTGGGCAGGGCAACGTTGGCCTTCTCGAACAGGGACTTGCGGTACCAGAAGACGCGCATGTCCAGCTGCCACGGGACCGCCACGTAGCCCTTGTCCGACTTGAAGGGGTCCAGTACGCCGGGCAGGAAGTCATCGAACTGGCCGTTGGCCTTCAGCTTTTCGATCACCTTGTCCGCATAGGCGATCTGGCCCTGCTGCTCGAACTGGAAAGCCTGGAAGCCGCCGCCCGTGGACACAGCCGGGCCCGTCTTGGAGGCGATCGCGGAGGAGAAGGTCTGGTAGAAGTTGTTCCACTGGATAATCTGGTAGCTCGCCTTGGCGCCGTTGGCACCGGAGAAACCTTCCGCGATGCCCTTGGCGGCATCGTTGTAGGCCGGTGTGGCCCAGGGCATGTCCCAGAACTTCACCGTGCCGCCGGCCCCGCCCCCGCCGCCTCCCTGCGACGCCGAGCCGCCGCCGCAGGCGGCGAGCAGGGGTACGGAGGCTGCGGCAGCCGTCAGGCCCAGGAAGCCGCGCCGGGAAAAGGAGCGGCGCTGTTCGGGAGTTGCGTTCATGATGTGTCCTTTCGGGACCGTCTTGCGCTGTGCGCCGTTGGTGCGGTCCTGCTCATCGTTGAGAGTGGAGGTGGGACTGGACTGCTTGTTCGGTTGCGTATAGGTGGGCTAATTACGTGGCAGCGAGGGTTGCGTAGAGGTCGGTCAGCCGGGCAAACCCGGCCAGGTCGTCCGGGAGGGTGCCGGCGCTGAGATGGTTCTTCAGGCGCCGCCACGCCGTCCGGTGGGCGGATTCGTAGAGGGTGGGAAGCAAAAGTTGGCCGTGGGCCCCGGTGACCCTGACTTCGGCGGGCCACGCGGCGTCCGGATCCGGGACCTGGACGTCCACGCCGCCGTCGGCCGTGTAGAGGTGGATGCCGACGCCGGCCGGGCGGGCTGCGGTGAGTACGCCCTGGGCGGTAAACGGTGCGCCGTTGGCCAGCCGGCCGGTGACGGTGTACCCGGTGGTGCCGCTGCGGAGGACGCTGACGCCGTGGAGCTGTCCGCTGACGGCGAGCACGGCGGCGAGGTGCCGGGCCAGGAGCCGCTGCACGTCCGTGCCCGGGGCTGCCGTGGCAACCGTGTCCAGCAGCGACGCCGTGCCCAGGGCGCTGCGTACAGCGTCACGGGCGTCGGGGTCGCTGCTTTCGCCGATCAGCGCGGGGTTGGAGGCCCAGTGGAGATCGAGGACGACGGCGGCACCGGCCGCCCGGGCAGCGTCCGCCAACTGCGTGGTTTCCTCGGGGACGGGATCCACCACCAGGATGCCGCGCGACCCGGAGTCGACGGCGCGGGCGGCTTCCGTGGTCCAGCCTGCCTCGCCGGCGAGCACCGCAACGTCAGCCGTCCGGTCCTCCGTCGCGGGGCCGAAGGTCGCCGGCAGGGAGGCCACCGCGAGGGCCACCGCGCCCGCTTCTTCGGCCTGCGGCGTTGCTGCCACTGTGTACGCGCTCATGCGGTGGCTCCTGCCGTTTCCGTGGCGGCCGCGTGTCCTGCGGCAACGTCCTGCACGGTGGCCGAGGAGATGGCCAGGGCGAACGTGAGGTCGTCGATCAGGGCCTGGGCCGAGGGGACCGGACGCGTTCCGCGGGCCAGTTCAGCCAGTTCACGCCACTCGCCTTCGTAGCCGTTGTGGCCGTACGGGCCGAAGGTGCTGGTTTCGCTGCCCCGGGAGAAGGTGGCGACGGCGGAGCCGGCCTGGACGTAGGAGGGCGTGAAGTCGATGCGGAGTGCGGAGTCGTCGCCGATGGCCTCGAAGGTCCACTCGGGCTTCCAGGTGCTGTTCATGACGGCACGCAGTTCGATGACGCGGGTGGGGGTGCGGAGTGAGACGGCGTAGCCGGACGGCCGGACGTGCAGCGCCTGGAGTACCTCGATCTCGCCGAAGTCCGGCGTGAAGCGCCGCACCAGGGGCAGGTCGTGGATGGCCAGGCCCATGATGCCGCCCTGCATCATGGCCTTGATGACTTCGACATCCGAGTAATCGGGCGTGCCGGTGGCAGGGCGGGTAATGATCTCGGTGGCGAAGTCTTCGAAGCGGGCGTTCGGCGGGAGGACGATGGAGGAGCGGATGGTGTGTGCCTGCGCGGGAAGGTCGCCCCAGTTCTGTTCCGCCGCGAGCCAGCCGGGGTCGAACGTATGCATGGCCCCCACCACGATCGGCACCCCCGTCCCGGCGCTGACCTCGGCGATCCTGGCTGCCTCGTCGCTGTTCATCGCGAAGGGCTTCTCGCAGAGGACGGCTTTTTTGCCGGCCCGGCAGGCGGCAATGACCTGGTCCGCGTGGAACTGATGGGGGCTGCAGATCGCCACGATGTCCACGCCGGGGTCAGCCAGCAGGGCCTCCAGGCTGGTGCTGGATGCGGCCCGGACCCGGGCCGCCACCGAAGAGGCCACGTCGGGGTCCACGTCCATGATGTGCCGTACTTCCAGGATGTCCCGGAGCCGCGCCAGGGCCGGAAGGTGAATGGCCTGGGTGACGGGCCCGGCGCCGAGGATGCCGACGCCGAGGGGCCGGTCTGCTGGCGCTGCGATGTGGGACACGTTCAACTACCTCTTTGTAAGCGGACTCTGGAGTAGCGGAGGGATCAGTGCGGCGAATGGTTGCCATCGGAACCGCAGATGTGCCCTGAGTCACAACGTAGAACGACTTTTGACGCACGTCAAGCAAAAGTTGTTTGTTGCGCGTCATTCTTCTGCTGTGATGACAGCACTAAGTAACAGTGTTATGACTTAGACATGACTTCAGCGACGGGCAGGCAGGCCGGAAAAGACTCCGACGTCGGCAGCCTGTCGCGGGCAGGGGATCTTTTCCAGTTACTGCGTGACGGCAGGGCCCGCACCCGCGCCGAACTTGCCCTCAGTACGGGACTCGCCCGTTCCACGGTCGCCTCGCGGATCGACGCCCTCATGCTGTCCGGCCTGGTGGGCCCGGCAGGGGAGGCGCTCTCCAGCGGCGGCAGGCCGCCGTCGCGCTTTGCCTTCAACCCGTCCGCCCGCCTGGTCCTGGCCGTGGACGTGGGGGCCACGCACGTCATCGTTGCGGTCACCGACCTCGGCGGGAAAATCCTGGCCGAGAACCGGCTGGCGCAGCAGGTGGCAGAGGGACCGGAAGCCGTGCTGGACCATGTGGTGGCGCAGGGCAAGGAGCTGCTGGCCTCCGCTGGCCGGAGCGTTGCGGAACTTGCCGGCATCGGCATCGGCCTGCCCGGGCCCGTGGAACACGACACCGGCAAACCGGTCAAGCCGCCCATCATGCCCGGCTGGGACGGGTTCGACGTGGTCAGCTACGTCCAGCGTTCCCTGCCCGTGCACGTGCTGGTGGACAACGACGTGAACATCATGGCCCTGGGGGAGCAGACCGCACACTGGCCGGAGCACAACAACTTTTTCTTCGTCAAGGTGGCCACCGGCATCGGCTCCGGCATCATCAGCAACGGCGAGCTGCAACGCGGTGCCAACGGCACGGCGGGCGACCTGGGGCACGTGCAGGTGGCCCGGGGCGCGGATGTCCTCTGCGCCTGTGGAAACTACGGGTGCCTGGAGGCACTCGCGTCAGGTCCCGCCGTCGCGCGTTCCTTGCGGGAGCACGGACTGGACGTCGGGAGGGGCGCCGACGTGCTCCGGCTCGCCGCCGACGGCAACCTGCAGGCCATCCAGGCGCTGCGCCAGGCCGGACGGGACATCGGCGAGGTGCTGGCCACCGTAGTTAACCTGCTCAACCCGTCCGTTATCGTGGTGGGCGGCAGCATGGGCGAGACGGGGGAGCACCTGGTGGCCGGCATCCGCGAGGTGGTGTACCGGCGCTCGCCGCCCCTGGCCACCTCGCACCTGCGCATCAATGTCTCCCGCGCCGGAAGCCAGGCCGCCGTGCTCGGGGCAAGCCAGCTGGTCACCCAGTACGTGCTCTCGCCCGCCGTCATCGAAGCCACCCTGGCGGGCGCCATCGCCGGGTGACGCCGGAGGATCCGCGGCGCCACCCGGCGATCAGCTTTACGCCTCCGCTTCGGGCTCCGGCGCCTCAGTCAAAAGCAGCGCGGTTCCGCCATAGGCGGGCAGCTCCAGGAAGAAGCTGTGCAGGTCATCCACCTGTCCCACGGTTTCGCCGCTGAACAGGTCCTGGACGTTGGCCCCGGACGGCAGCTCGTTGGACTGGATGCTGCCGGCGATGTCCTGCCCCGAGAAGTTCAGCGCGGTCACCTGCAGGGCCCCGTCCTTCAACCGGTTGACCAGCACCAGCGCGGCGCGGTTGGAGACCTCGGGCACGTCCAGCAGGGTGCCCGTGGCGATCCCGTTTTCTTCCCGGACAGCGAGGATCCGCTGGAGGCGGCGGGCAAAGGAGTCCTGGTCCTGCAGCTGGTCCGGCAGCGAGCCGTACAGGCTGCGGGCCCGCGGCATCCCGGCCGACGAGTTGGTGGCGTCCGGGCTGGTCCCCATGAGGTCGTGCGCGCCCCGGTTGATCCAGCGCGTATCGCCCTGGGACGTGAGTTCGCGGACGCTGCTGCGGTCCAGGGCCATGATGCCGGTCAGGTCCCAGCCGGACAGGGCAAAGACGCCGGGCTGGAGTGCGTTGTACATGGCCAGGAGCAGGTGGACGTCCCGGATCTGCGCCTCCTGTTCCGGAGTTACAGTGGCCGGGTCCTTGATTCCCAGGGCCGCCATGATGAAGCTGACCGTAGTGCAGGCAATGCCGTTGGTGGTGAACACGGCGTTGTACGGCGCATTCTCCCCGGTGAGCCGGTCCCGCAGGGTCTGCTGCACATTCTCGGCCAGCTGGGCGCCGGTGAGTTCCTCGCCGTTGAGCTCGAACATCTCGTCCCGGTGTCCGGCAGCGAAGTGCAGCAGCTCGTAGGTGAGTTCGTCATGGTTCTGCAGCGCGTGCACCAGCGAGGCCTGGTCCACCCCGATTTCCATGGACAGGCGGAGGGTCAGCCGCAGGAACTCGGTATCGGCCGTCACGAGGGAGTAGTGGTAGGCCGGCCGGGTGATGAAGTCGTAGGAAAGGTCCGGCCCGGCCTCCGAGGTTGCCTTGATGTCATCGATGGTCAGGTTCAGCTCCTGGAAGGAGAACCCGCCCACTTTGCGGATCATGGAGCCGATGAGCTGGTTGGCGGCCTCGGACAGCGGGTGCCCCTCGGACCAGCCGGGCTGCTCCTCGGCGCTCTTCTCGACGCCCAGGAAGCCGTTGGCGTCGAGGCGGAGCGCCCCTGTGCCCAGGTCCACCAGCGAGTGCAGGGCATCGCCCACCACCAGGCGCATGCCGGCGAACGTGGGGTCAAGCCAGTTGATGGAGGGCTGGCCGGCCTTGAAGTAGTGCAGGTAGACCCAGCGGCGGGTTTTGCCCGTGGTATCCACGATGGGCCGCGTGGCGCTCCAGTTCGTCTCCTTGACCCCCGGCTCGTAGAAGATGACCCGCTGCAGGCGGCCGATGATGTAGCCGGCCTTCTGCAGGGCCTGTTCGGAGTCGGGGCTGAGGTTGACCGAGTCCGCACCCTCCGGGACGTCCGGGAGCAGGTTCCAGTCCTCTTCCGGGATGTCCACCATGTGGTAGATCCCGGGGTAGTCCCGGAAGTTCATCTCGGCCAGGCGGAAGTCTGCGCCCTTGCCGGTGTGGCCGGGGACGATGTCATCGATCACCGTGCCCTCGTGCTCAGCCGCGACCTCGCACATGCTGCGGAACTCTTCTTCGGTGCCGAAGACCGGATCGATCGCCATACTGATGCGGTCAAAGTGGCCGTCAACGCTGGGCGTGTGGGACCAGCCGCTGATGCCGCCGGCGAGCTTCACCGGTCCGGTGTGGATCCCGCGGATACCGATTTCGCGGAAAGCCTTCCACATCTCGGGGTCGCCCAGGGCGGAGAGGAAGGACTGGCCGGTCCGGGTGATGAAGGACAGCGGGTAGGCGGTAAACCATACGGAGGCGCGTTCGACGGCGGCCCGCGGGTTGGGATGGGCATACGAGTTCTGCCACATGCTGGCCTGGCCGGACAGCTGCCGCGCCAGCGTATTCGCATCCCCGAGCATGGCCTGGTTGCGCAGCCACTCCACATACGCGGCGTTCCGCCCGTCGAATTCGAAGGACGGCCTGCTGCCCACGAACTGCCGCCGGCGCGCGATGGGCCGAAGTGCCTTGGGCCGGGCAGCGAAGAACTGCTCGTCGAAAGTAACCTCCAGGTCCGGTGACGGCTCCGCAGCGCCCTCTTCCACTTCCGCATTGCCCGCGGCGGCTGCATCCGCTTCTGAAGTACGCTCGCTGGTGCCCGGCTCCCGCATAAGCTCCTCTTTCCGTTGCTCGTTTCCGTGCTGGCATGGATGCTCCAAGACCCCTTGCCCAAGGTCAGGTACCCAAGCGAGCAGGGAGTATTCGGTGTTCCCCCTCCCGATGCTACTGCGCAGCGGTGCCTGCGGAAGGGACACCGGCGCGCCGCTCCTCCCTAAGCCCGCGAATCCCCCTGTTTTGCCCGTTTCCCCCACCAACGCGTCCACGGGTCGTATTCTTAGAGCAAAGGTTTTGCAGTGGGCCGAAGCGCTGATAGCAGGGCTGGAGCATGGCCGCTGATCCCACGGGGCAGGTTGGCTGGGGACCGCTTCCAGTTACCCCGGAGCCGGTATTCGACAGCAAGGACGTCGAAGACTACCTCTGGGAGGTCACCCGCGACTTCATGACGGGTATCAAAGGTGAGCGCCGCGGCATCGGCTGGGCGGCCACCCTCTTTCGCCTGGGCAAGGCACGCACCCTCGCGGCCAGTACGGAGCAGGCGCGCGAGGCCGACCGCGAACAGTGCTCGTTTGCCGACGGGCCGGTCATGGACGCCGTGCGCACCGGGGAATTCGTCCTGCTGTCCGACCTGGGCCGGGACCGGCGCTGGCCCGGCTATTCCAGCGCCGCCGCCGGCCATGGCGTGCAGTCCCTGCTTTCCGTCCCCATCCTTACCGAAGGCGCCACGAGCGCTGCCATCACCCTCTACGCAGCGTCCCCGCATGCCTTCACCAGCGACGACCTGATGCAGAGCCAAAGCTACGTACGCCAGGTGTCGCGGGCCCTGCGCGTCGTAGTGCGCACTGCGGAGCGCGCGGAAGCAACAGCCGGTCTCGCCGTCGTCCAAAGCTCGCTGGTCCTGGTGGACCTGGCGGTGCGCAGCCTCATGAACGAATACGGACTCACCCGCGAGGGTGCACTGCGGTTCCTGCAGACGCAGGCGCTGCACCACGAAGTGGACCTGCGGGACGCGGCACTGAACGTTGTGGCCCCCGGCGGCGTGGACCGCGGGGGCGGGCAGGTTCCAGGGCGGCGGCAGGAAACGTTCGACGGCGTGGCGGAGCTTCCGCGCCCGTCGGCGGCGGGGCGGGACTTTCCAACCGGAAAGTCGCCCCGGAAGGAAGCTGCGGCGGGGAAGGAACCCCCGCCGGCGGCGGAAGGAAGGACGGCATGACCATCGAGAAGCAGGAGCTGAGCTCCGTCGTCGAAGGACCGGACAGGCACCCCTGGCACCGGTTCGTTGCCCTGGGGGACTCCTACACCGAAGGAATTGGCGACCCCGAACCGAACAGCCTGGGCGGCCTCCGCGGCTGGGCTGACCGGGTGGCCGAGGAACTCGCCGACAGCCAGCCGGACTTCGCCTACGCCAACCTGGCGATCCGGGGTTTCCTTCTGAAGCAAATCCTCGACGTGCAGCTGGAGCCGGCCCTGGCACTGAAACCCGACCTGATCGCCATGTCCGGCGGCGGTAATGACATCGTGTTCCGCCACGGCGACCCGGACAAGCTGGCGGAAAAGATCGACGAGGCCGTCGGTATCCTGTCCGCCACCGGTGCCACGGTGCTGCTCTACGCAGGTCCGGACTGGGGCGATACTCCTGTCTTTGGCAAGATCCGCGGACGCGTGGCGATCTATAACGAGCACCTGCACAGGATCGGCGCGCGGCACCACGCCATCATGGTGGACCTGTGGTGCCTGCCTGAGCTTCAGCACGCACTGATGTGGGACCCGGACCGGCTGCACCTGTCCCCGCTGGGCCATCACTCCGTGGCCGTGGCAACCCTCAACGCCCTGGGGGTAGCGCACACCCTCAAGCCGCTCCAGCCGCGGCCGCTTCCGGCCCATGGGTGGACGCAGGCCCGGGCTGAGGACCTGGTGTGGGCGCGGCAGTACTTTGTGCCGTGGGTGCTCAAGCGGCTGCTTCCCCACCACGCCGGCGACGACCTTGCGGCGAAACGGCCCTCCCCGGCGCCCGTGTTTGGCCTGGGCCGCCCGGGACCATTCCCGCCCGGGCACCCCGTGGCAGGCCCGAACCCTGGAATGGCGGGTGGCCCCGCACCGGAGGGACAGGCCGCTTAGCCCTCTGTTCGGCGCCGTGTGAAAACGCCCGCCGCGAGCCCTTGGCCGGTCCCTTGCGGGGCTTAGCGCTTCCTCGGGCCCCGCTTCGCTGCCGCGTTCATCGCCGACTTGACGGCGGGAGGCAGTACGCCCTGTTCCGTTTCGGGCTCGGCCACAGTTCCGCGCGCCTTCGCGATGGCCTTCATGCCGTGGTAGATCACCAGCGCGGCAGCGGAACCGAGGGCAATACCGGTGAACTTCAGGTCCCCGATGGTCCAGGTGTAGTCGGCGATGCCGATGATCAGGGCGACGGCGGCCGTGGTCAGGTTAACGGGGTTCGAGAAGTTCACCTTGGCCTGCACCCAGATCTTCACGCCCAGGATGCCGATCATGCCGTACAGCAGGGTGGCCGCGCCGCCCAGCACGCCGGCCGGGACGGTGGCAATCAGTTCGCCGAACTTCGGTGAGAAGCTGAGCAGGATGGCGAACATGCCTGCAACCCAGTAGGCCGCCGTCGAATACACCTTGGTGGCAGCCATGACGCCGATGTTCTCCGCGTACGTGGTGGTGCCCGAGCCGCCGCCGAAGCCGGCCAGGACGGTGGCGGCGCCGTCCGCCATCAGCGCGCGTCCGGAGACGCCGTCGAGGTTCTGGCCCGTCATGGCGGCGACCGATTTCACGTGGCCGATGTTCTCCGCCACCAGCACCAAAACCACGGGGACGAACAGCCCCAGGACGCCGATATGGAACTCGGGGGTCTGGAAGTGCGGCAGGCCGATCCAGGCTGCGGCGTCCATCTTGTCGTACTTCACCTCGCCGCGGAGCATGGCCACCAGGTAGCCCACCACCACGCCCACCAGGATGCTGAGCCGGCCAAGGATTCCGCGGAACAGGACGCTGACCAGGATGATGGTGACCAGCGTGACCAGGGCGGTGATGGGGGCGGCATCGAAGTTCTGCTTCGCGGCGGGGGCCAGGTTCAGCCCGATCAGCGCCACAATGGCACCGGTGACGATGGGTGGCATCAGCCGGTTGATCCAGCCGGCGCCGAACTTCTGCACCACCGCACCCACCAGGGCCAGCGTGGCGCCGGCGAGGACCACGCCGCCCAGGGCTCCGGGGATCCCGAACTGCGCCTGCGAGGCGGTGATGGGGGCGATGAACGCAAAGCTTGAGCCCAGGTAGCTGGGCACCCGGCCCTTGGTGATCACCAGGAACAGCAGCGTCCCGATGCCCGAGAAGAACAGGGTGGTGGCAGGCGGCATCCCGGTAATGATGGGAACCAGGAAGGTGGCGCCGAACATGGCCACCACGTGCTGCATTCCCACGCCGATGGTCAACGGCCACGCCAGCCGCTCATCAGGGGCCACCACCTGGCCGGGCTTGATGGGTTTACCGGTGCCGTGCAGCTTCCATTTGATTCCGAGCATGCTCATGGGAAGGAATGCCTTTCAAGGGGGTGCCGCGAAGGGGCGAAGATCAACTCGGTCCAGAATACCGCCAAGTATTTCCCGCGGTCTTCTGTGGTCAAGGTCACGCCCGGTGGCGGGAAGAGGAGCAGAGCACTTGAAGTTGCAACTATAGGAAAGCAACAGAGGCCACCCCGGCAGGCGGGCGGCGCAGCGAAAGGTAAGCCAATGACCATTGCCCATGAAGAAGCGGTTATCGATTCGGCAGCCGTCGACGCCATCTTTGCCCAGGCCCGCACCGCCAACTCCTTCACGGGTGAGGTGACCGAGGAGCAGGCCCAGGCCATCTACGAACTCACCAAGTTCGGCCCCACCGCGTTCAACTCGCAGCCGCTGCGCGTCACCTACGTCCGCTCGGCCGAGGCCCGCGCCACCTTGGTGGATGCCCTGTCCCGCGGCAACCAGGCCAAGACGGCTTCCGCGCCGCTCGTGGCCATCCTCAGCTACGACACCGACTGGGCCGGCAAGTGGGACAACTTCCTCCCCGGCTACAACGCCCCCAAGGCCATGTACGACGCCGACCCGGCCCTTGCCGCAGCCACGGGCAACAACAACGCCCACCTGCAGGCCGGCTACTTCATCCTGGCTGTCCGCTCGCTCGGCTTCGCCGCCGGTCCCATGACGGGCGCGGACTTCGCCGCGATCGACGCTGCCTTCTTCCCGGCCGGCGACCAGAAGAGCTTCCTGGTGGTCAACATCGGCCAGCCCGGTGAGGAAGCCTGGGGCGAGGCAAAGCCCAAGTACTCCTACAGCGAGGCCGTCCGCACCGTCTAACACTCCCCGACGCGCCATCACTTCCTGCCCCCTTTTTCCCAACGCCCCATCACCTACTGATGGGGCGTTGGGTTTTTAAGGGCGGGAGGTGATGGGGCGTCTGACGGGGAGTGGGAGACTGGGGGCATGCCGATGCGGAACCTGATCTTCGTGGCGTTCGTCGAGCCGGTGGCCGAGGGCCAGGTTTTCCCGCGGACGGACTGGCCGCTGCACATCACGCTGGTGCGGTTTGACATGAGGTTCGACGCCGGCGCTGCCGCCACCACAAACACCCAGGACCCCGCGGACGTCGCGGAACGCATCGCCGGGCTCGCTGATGCGCCGGTCGCCGCTGCGCTGGGTGCCGGGCTCACGGTGGGGGAGGATGCGGCGTTCGGCCGCAACGGCTCGGTACCGGTCAACCTCATCAACCTGCAGCCGGACCTGCAGGCCCTGCACGGGCAGTTGGTTGCCGCCGTCGACGGCATCGGCGGCAGGATCCTGACGCCCGCCCACACCCTCGCCGGATACCGGCCCCACGTCTCGCACCACGGTGACAAGCGCCTCCACCCGGGCGACGCCGTCGTGCTTGACCGCGTCGCCCTGGTGGACATGGCTCCCCACGGCGACCACACCATCAGGCGCGTCCTCCGGCTGTGGTGCCGCGAAGGTGAAAGCTAGGCGATGACGCTGTCCACCAGCGCCTTGGCCTCCGCCTGCACCTGCTTCAGGTGCTCCTCGCCCTTGAAGGACTCGGCGTAGATCTTGTACACGTCCTCGGTGCCGGACGGACGGGCCGCGAACCAGGCGTTCTCGGTGACCACCTTCAGGCCGCCGATGGGTGCGCCGTTGCCGGGCGCCTCGGTGAGCTTGGCGGTGATCTCCTCGCCTGCCAGCGAGGTGGCGGTGACGTCCGCAGCGGACAGCTTGCCCAGCTTTGCCTTCTGCTCGCGTGTTGCGGCGGCGTCGATCCGGGCGTAGACCGGGGCACCGAACTGGTCGGTCAGGCCCTTGTACAGCTGGGACGGGGACTTGCCCGTGACCGCGGTGATCTCGGACGCCAGCAGGGCCAGCAGGATGCCGTCCTTGTCCGTGGTCCACACGCTGCCGTCCAGCTTGTTGAAGGAGGCGCCGGCGGATTCCTCGCCGCCGAACGCGCCTTCGCCGGACAGCAGGCCGGGGACGAACCACTTGAAGCCCACCGGGACCTCCACGAGCTTGCGGCCCAGGCTCTGCGCCACGCGGTCGATGATGGAGGAGGACACCAGGGTCTTGCCCACCACGGAGGCCGGGTTCCAGCCGCTGCGGTTGCGGTAAAGGTAGTCGATGGCGACGGCGAGGTAGTGGTTGGGGTTCATCAGCCCGCCGTCAGGGGTGACGATGCCGTGGCGGTCGGCGTCGGCGTCATTGCCGGTGGCGATATCGAAGGTGGATCCGCCGGCAGACATCCGCTGGATCAACGATGCCATGGCCGACGGCGACGAGCAGTCCATCCGGATCTTCTCGTCCCAGTCCAGGGTCATGAACGCCCACTGCGGATCCACCGTGGGGTTCACTACAGTGAGGTCCAGGTGGTGGCGCTCGGCGATCTCGCCCCAGTAGTCCACGGAAGCCCCGCCCATGGGGTCGGCCCCGATCCGGACGCCGGCCTCGCGGATGGCGTCCAGGTTCAGGACGGACGGAAGGTCGTCCAAGTAGCTGCTGAGGAAGTCGAACTTGCCGGTGGTGTCCGCGGCCTGGGCGTCGGCCAGCGGAATCCGCTTCACACCGCGCAGGCCGTTTTCCAGCAGCTCGTTGGCCCGGTTGGCGATCCAGCCCGTGGCGTCCGAGTCAGCGGGGCCGCCGTGCGGGGGGTTGTACTTGAAGCCGCCGTCGGCCGGCGGGTTGTGGCTGGGCGTCACCACGATGCCGTCAGCCTGCGGTGCCCCGGGCGCCGCCTTCCGGTTGTACGTAAGGATGGCGTGGCTCAGCGCCGGCGTGGGGGTGTAGCCGTGCCGGGCGTCGACCAGCACCTGGACGCCGTTGGCGGCGAGGACCTCGAGGGCCGAGTTCTGTGCCGGCTCGCTCAGTGCGTGGGTGTCCTTGGCCAGGAACAGCGGACCGGTGACGCCCTGCGCCGCCCGGTACTCCACGATGGCCTGGGTGATGGCCACGATGTGTGGTTCATTGAACGACGCTTTGAGGCTGGATCCCCGGTGCCCGGATGTCCCGAACACCACGCGTTGGCCGGGATCACTGAGGTCCGGCGCGATGTCGTAATACGCGTCAAGGAGCGCAGTGATGTCAACGAGGTCCTGGGGTTGGGCAACTGTACCCGCGCGGCTAGCCATGGCACCAGCATGCCAGAAGCTGGCAGGAGTCAAAACGACCCGCCCAGAATCCGGACGCTGTGACCTGACGTGACGGACGCAAACCAAGTAGTCAACCTGAGTACACGCCCGCAAAAGTACCTATATACCGGCCCTTCCGTGCCCTGCTAATTTCAAGAAAATTCCACGAAAACACGCGAAAGGAACGGACGACGGCGGGCTGCCGGCGTCGTCCTGTCCGGCAAGGAAACGGGGACGTCCAATGGGGGCAGGAGACGGGGCAGCGGAACAGTCCAGGCTTGCTGCCGAGCGCGTTGCACGGCTGAAGCGGCGGCTGGACCAGGCCGAACATTCCACCAAGGCATGGGACGCCGGCGCGGTGGGGGAGCGGATGGTGGCCGACAAGCTCAGCGAGCTGGTTCCCCGCGGCTGGTACGTCCTCCACGATGTCCATTGGCCGGGCAGGCCCAAGGCAAACCTGGACCATGTCCTGGTGGGCCCGGGCGGCGTGGTGGTGGTGGATTCGAAGAACTGGACCGGTGAAGTGCGGGTGGCTTCCGGGGTGCTGTGGCAGGGCCGTTACGCGCGGACCCAAGCGGTGGAGGGTGCCCTGGCCCAGTGTGCTGCTGTCGCCTCGGTGCTGGCTCCGCCGCACCGCAGGCTGGTGCGTCCGCTCATTTGCATGGCTGCGCAGCCGGACCTTTTCGGAGTGACGGCCTCGGACGTCGCCGTGGCGGGTTCCCAACGGGTTGTCGGGGCCATCGAGGCGTTGCCTGCCGTCCTCGACCAGCAGGCAGTCGTGGGCCTGTATGAGGAGCTGGGCCGGCAGCTTACGCATGAGCAGGAGCCGGGCATCACGGCCCTGCGCAACGTGCGCCCGGGAACGGTGGTGCGCCCGGCGGGTGCGCTGCCCCCAACGGGGCCCGCGGTACTCCCGGGAAGCACTGCCGGCTCCGGCGACGAGTCCGCCAGGGCCCGCAGTGCAGCGCGGCACCCCGCCGGCCGGGCGCTGCCGCCACGGGAAACACCAGCAGGCCAGCGGGCCAGTGGGGCGGCTGGGCTGCCAGCAAAAAAGCGGTCAGCGCGACCGCCCGGTGCGGGGCGCCACGGCCGGAACACCAAAGCGCAGCAGCACGGCAGTACCAGCGGAGGAAAGCTGGCGCTGCTGGCTGCCTTCGTCATTTTCGCCGTCTATATCCTGCCCTACTTGGCCCGTTAGCTTCCCGGCCGCCTCCGGGCTGCAGCAGGGTTCCGGCAGCCGTCCGGACAGCTGCGCCCAGCCGTGCGAGCCGGTCTGAATCCAGGGCCCAGGCTTGCCAGTAGAGGGCCACATCCTGGTGGGCGTCCTCCTCCAGCCGGACCAGGACACCGTCGGCCAGCTCGCCGGTGAGCTGAAGCTCCGGGATCATTCCCCAGCCCAGGCCGGCCTTGACGGCTGCCAGGAACCCCTGGGAAGAAGGCACCGTATGCGTGGGTGGAAGTCCAGGCACGCTCTTCGCGGTCAGCAGCTGCTGCTGGAGCGTGTCCTTCGTGTTGAATTTCAGCACCGGCATGGCCGCCCAGTCCACCATGCCGGAGGCGGAATAGCGACGGCGCAGCGCCGGGGTGGCCACCGGGATGTAGCGCATGGATCCCAGCAGCTCCACGCGGCACCCGCTCACCGGGACGGGGTCGGACGTCACTGCGCCCATGACCGCTCCGTCGCGGAGCAGCTGGCTGCTGTAGCCCTGGTCCTCCACATGGAGGTCCAGGGCAGAGTCCTCCCAGCCTGCGGCCTGGTGCAGGACCGGAATGAACCACGTGGCCAGCGAATCAGCGTTCACGGCCACCGGCAGATGGGCCCGCGCCGGCGACCCTGCTCCCAGTGCTGCTGACGTTTCCGCCTCCAGTACCTGCACCTGCCGCGCCATCCGCAGCAGCAGCGCACCGGCGTCCGTGGCGGTACAGGGCACCCGGCGGCGTACCAGGACCTGGCCCACGGACGCTTCCAGCGCCTTGATCCGCTGGCTCACCGCGGACGGCGTGATCCGGAGCAGGTCTGCTGCGGCTTCAAAGGTTCCTTCGTCCATGACCGCGACGAGGGCTCTCAGATGCTCAAGGTTCATGAAGACATTCTAATGAGAACGAAGGATCCGTTATTTGCCTTCACCGAGAGGGGATCCTACGGTCATTGGTATGTGGGCCGCAGGAATTACGGGAATGCTGACCGGGCTGGCGCTGATAGTTGCGATCGGCGCCCAGAACGCCTTTGTGCTGCGCCAGGGCATCCGCCGGGAGCACATCGGGGCAGTGGTGGCTGTCTGCATGGCCGGTGACGCCCTGCTGATCGTGGCCGGTACGGCGGGTATCGGGGCGCTGGTCACCCGGTTCCCGGGAGTGCTGGAAGTCCTGCGCTGGGCGGGAGCCGCCTACCTGCTGTGGTTCGCAGTGCGGTCCTTTATGGCTGCGGCCAGGCCTGCCGCGCTGGCGGAGCAGGCGCCCAGGTCCAGGAATTCGGTCATCGCAACCACGGCGGCCCTGACATTCCTCAACCCGCACGTCTACCTGGACACCGTGGTGCTGCTGGGCAGCCTTGCCAACCAGCAGGGTCCTGACCTGCGCTGGACTTTTTCCGCCGGCGCCGTGGCCGGAAGCGTCCTGTGGTTTTCCGTCCTGGGGTACGGGGCGCGGGCGCTGGCCGGAGTGCTGGCAAGCGCCCGCACCTGGCGGTGGATCGACGCGTCCATCGGCGTCCTGATGGTGATCCTGGCCGTCCGCCTGATCCTGCACTGAAGTAGGCTGTAGCCAGATTCGCAGGGGAGAAATCATGACCAGCCAGCCATCCCAAGGGCCTGATTACCAGGGGCCCGATTACCAGCGTCCCGGAAACCATCCCAACGGTTCGCCGTGGCCCGGGTACCAGCCGCCCCAGCAGCACGGCCAGCCCCAGTACGGCCAAAATCAGTACGGCCAGCCCCAGTACGGCAACACCCAGTATTTCGGGCAGCCGTCCTACTACGGCGGAACTGTGGAACCGAAGACCCTGAGCATCGCCAGCATGGTCTGCGGCATCGCCTCAGTCATCATGGGCTGGCTGTTGCTTCCCCAGTTCGCCGCCATCATCACCGGCCACCTGGCACTGCGCCGCGAACCCTCGGGCAAGGGGATGTCGATTACCGGCCTGGTGCTGGGCTACCTCTGCCTGCTGGGGTACGGGGCGCTCTGGCTGCTGTTCATCATCGGCGTGGCGGTCGCCGCCACCGCCGGGTCAAACACCGGCACCTTCTAGCCCTGCCGGCCTGGTCCGGACCGCGGCGGCGGCCGTGCACTTGCTGGAACGCGGTACCCGCGCCAGGACCCGCCGTCGTGCCTTCCGGCACAGCGTGCTTATGCCTCCACGGCCGCGGCAGCCGGCACCCCGAGCGGCCGGTCGGGGTAGATGGACTCCGCCGGGGCGCGGTTGGTTGCCTTGGCCCAAGGGTAGTAGATGGCCAGGGTGGCAACGATCCCCACGAGCCAGGAGATGTCCGCGCCGCCCAGCAGCTTGGTGACCGGGCCGGTGTACAGCGACTGCGCCAGGAACGGGATCTGAATGACGACGCCGGCTCCATAGGAGACCAGTGCGGCGGCGTTCCAGCGGCCGTAACGTCCGTCCGGGTTGTAGAGGGCCGGAATGTCCAGCCGGTCGCGCGAGATCTTGTAGTAGTCCACGAGGTTGATCACGGACCAGGGCGTGAACACCATGAGCAGCAGGAGCACGAAGTTCTTGAACAGGTTCAGGAAGTCCTTGCTGGCGAACAGTGCGATGAGGACGCTGGCGCCGATGACGGCCACGATGAACGCGATCCGCACGGCTTTCGAGACGGTGTCCCGGCGGTTGACCGCGGTGCTGATGGTGACGCCGCACATGAAGGCGCCGTAGGCGTTGAGGCAGGTCACGGTCAGCTTGCCCGTGACGATCATCAGGTAGATGAAGATGGCGATCACGCCCCCGCCGGCAAGGTCTCCCATGTACCCCACCTGGTTCTTCAGGAAGTCCCCGCCGAGCTTGGCTGCGGACAGCCCGCCGGCCAGGGCACCCAGGGTCATGGCCCACTGCGCGCCGCCCACCGAGCCGGCGAAGGTGTACCAGAACGTTTTGCGCTCCGAGGTGTGGGCCGGGAGGTACCGGGAGTAGTCGGCCACGTATGGGCCGAAAGTCAGCTGCCAGCCTGCACCAAGGGCGATGGCGGTCAGGAAGGTGGGCCATTCGAAGCCCCTGACCATCATCACCTGGGTGACATCGAACTTGGTGACGACGGCGACTGTCAGGTACAGGAACCCGGCCAGTCCCAGCACTGTGGCAATGCGGCCCAGCGCATGGATGTACTTGTAGCCCAGGATGGCCAGCAGCGCAGTGGCGGCACCGAAGATGAGGATTCCGACGGCGGGAGCGTCCACTCCCAGCATGAGGTTGATGGCCTGCCCCGAGAGGACGGTGCCTGTGGAGGCGAACCCCACGTACATCAGGATGACCAGCGCCAGCGGGATCACAGCTCCGTAGACGCCGAACTGGGCGCGGCTGGAAATCATTTGGGGCAGCCCCAGTTTGGGGCCCTGGGCAGAGTGGAGGGCCATGACGGCGCCGCCCAGCACGTTGCCCACCAGCAGGCCCACGATGGCCCAGAAGGCATCCGCCCCGAATACCACGGCAAGGGCGCCATCCACGATGGCGGTGATCTGCGCGTTGGCGCCGAACCACAGGGTGAACTGGCCCCCCGGGTGGCCGTGGCGCTCGCCCGGCGGAATCATGTCGATCGATCGTGCCTCTACGGCGGTACTGCCTCCGGCCATGGCCAAACTCCTCAGTGATGAAAACGTAAGGTCCATCACCTCGGTTTTCACGCCGCGGAAACACCGCCAATAAGGCGCACCTGTCCGGGAAGCCAGACAGTCGGGCGTGTCGCCGCGGGATGCCCGGTGCGTGCGGCTGCTAGCGGAGCAATTCCACGTCGGAGACAAGCTCGATGTGCGCCAGCATGGCGTCTGCCGCTGCCGCCGCGTCCTGCGCACGCACGGCATCCGCGATCTTCCGGTGCGAAGCCAGCGACTGTTCCGGCCTTCCCGGCTGGCCCAGGGATTCCATCCTTGTTTCCAGGATCATCTCCGCGATGAAGGCCATCAGTTGTGCAAGGACAGAGGAATGCGCTGCGCCGGTGATCGCCTGGTGGAACAGCTCATCACCGTGGGTGCCGCGGTCGCCGTCACTGATTTCCTGCGCCATGACGTCCAGGGCGTTGTCGATCGCGGCGAGATCCTGCTCCGTCCGGCGTTCCGCGGCAAGGGCGGCAAGCTTCACCTCCAGGGTGCTGCGGGCTTCCACGATTTCCGGCAGCCGGCTCTGGTGTTCACGCAGGCCCTTGACCACCGAGGCGACGCTGGGCCTCCGGGCCAGGACGGCTCCGGTGCCGTGCTGCACGTCAATGACGCCAAGGACCTCAAGGGCCACAAGTGCCTGGGCGAGAGTGGCGCGGGAGACGCCCAACCGCTCGGCAAGGTCGCGCTCGGCCGGCAGCAGGTCGCCGGGCTTCAGCTGGGCTGACTCGATATAGGCAAGGATCTGTTCCACCAGCTGCTCGTACAGTCGTGGCCGCGTGACGCGTTCCAGGCCCAGCCGTGCCGTCTTCTCCACAAAGCCCTCCCTTGGGTCTACCCGTACAGAATACCGCCTTCGTCTATTGACAGATTGACTCACTGTCTAAGAGGCTAGTCCAGTGAGCCAGTAACTCATGTCACACTTTCGCTCCCTTAAGCTCCCCCAAATGGAGGACCAACGATGTCCGCTCCTGTCCTGTCCATCATCATCCTCGCGGCGATGTTCCTGCTCGCCACCGTCCTGCCCCTCAACATGGGCGCCCTCGCCTTCGTGGGCGCCTTCCTGCTGGGTGCCGTCGTGCTGGGCATGTCCACCAACGAAATCCTGGCCAACTTCCCCGGCGGCCTCTTCCTCACCATCGTCGGCGTCACCTACCTGTTCGCCATCGCCCAGAACAACGGCACCATCGACCTCCTGGTCCGGGGAGCCGTCAAGCTCGTGGGCAGCCGCGTTGCCCTCATCCCCTGGGTTATGTTCGCCATCACCGCCGTGATCACGGCCGTGGGCGCACTGTCTCCCGCCGCCGTCGCCATCATTGCCCCCATCGCCCTGAGCTTTGCCGGCAAGTACAAGATCAGCCCGCTCCTGATGGGCATGATGGTGATCCATGGCGCACAGGCCGGCGGCTTCTCACCGATCGCGGTGTACGGCGTCACCGTGAACGGCATCCTGGCCAAGACGGACCTTGCCTTCAGCCCCACCGCGCTGTTCCTGTCCAGCTTCATCTTCAACCTGGTCATCGCCGTGGTGCTCTTCGTGGTCCTGGGCGGCAGGAACCTCCTGTCCTCCAAGGTGGGGCATTTCGTGGAGCAGGCGGCAGAAGCCCGCATGTCCGTCAGCGTCGGCGCCAAGGCAGCCGGCGGTGACGTCCCCTTCAAGGGCTTCGGCTCGGGCATGTACGGACCCCGTGACCCTGCGGGTGACGGCATCGCCGCCACCAAGGAACGCAAGGACCGGATCCCGCAGCTGGTCACCATCGCCGGCCTGATCGTGCTGGCCGTCGTGGCCCTCGGCTTCAAGATGGACGTCGGCTTCGTGTCCATCACCATCGCCATCGTGCTGGCCCTTGTCTCACCCGCCGCGCAGAAGGGCGCCATCAACAAGATCAGCTGGTCCACCGTGCTGCTCATCTGCGGAATGCTGACCTTCGTCGGCGTGCTCGAGGAAGCCGGCACCATCAAATTCGTCTCCAGCGGGGTGGCCGGCATGGGGATGCCGCTGCTGGCAGCCCTGATCATCTGCTTCATCGGCGCCGTGGTGTCCGCCTTTGCCTCCTCCACCGCCATCCTGGCGGCCCTCATCCCGCTCGCCGTCCCGTTCCTCTCCACCGGCGAGATCGGCGCCGTCGGCGTCATCTGTGCCCTGGCAGTGTCAGCCACGATCGTTGACGTCTCGCCCTTCTCCACCAACGGCGCCCTGGTGCTGGCCAACGCGCCGGAGGGTGTGGACAAGGACAAGTTCTACAAGCGGATCCTCGGGTACAGCGGGGTGGTCATCGTGGCAGGTCCCATCCTGGCCTGGCTGACGCTGGTGGTCCCCGGCTGGCTCTAGCCGGCACTGCATCCGCCGCCGTACTTACGAAAGGAAACCCAGCACATGAGCACCGCCGAAACTTCCCAAGGCCCGCTGGCCGGGCACATCGTCGTCGACCTCAGTCGGGCGCTGGCCGGACCGCACGCCGGCATGATGCTGGCGGACCTCGGGGCCCGCGTCATCAAGGTGGAGAACCCCGGTACGGGCGATGACACCCGGGGGTGGGGCCCGCCCTTCGTGGGGCCCGAAGACGACCTGCAGTCCACCTACTTCATGTCCTGCAACCGCAACAAGGAATCCATCAGCCTGGACCTGAAGAGCGAAGACGGCCAGGCGGTGCTCCGCGGGCTCCTGGAGCGGGCGGATGTGGTGATCGAAAACTTCCGGCCCGGGGTCATGGACCGGCTGGGCTTCTCCACCGCGGCGATGCACGGCATTAACCCGCGCCTGGTGATCCTGTCCATTACCGGCTTTGGCCACGACGGTCCCGAATCCCAGCGCAGCGGCTACGACCAGATCCTCCAGGGTGAGGCCGGGCTGATGTCCCTGACCGGATCCGGACCGGATGATCCACAGCGCGTGGGCGTTCCCATCGCCGACCTGCTCTCCGGCATGAACGGGGCGTTTGGCGTCCTGGCGGCCCTCGTTGAGCGGAACCGGACCGGGCAGGGCAAGGTGGTGCGCACCTCGCTGCTGGCGTCCCTGATCGGAGTCCACGCCTTCCAGGGCACCAGGACCACCGTTGCCGGTGAAGTTCCGCAGGCCCAGGGCAACCACCACCCCTCCATTGCCCCCTACGGCCTGTTCAACTGCAAGGACGGCAGCGTGCAGATCAGCGTCGGCAGCGAGAAGCTGTGGCAGTCCTTTGCCGCGGCCTTTGGCCTGGATCCGGATGCCCCGGGCTTCGCCAGCAACGCCGAAAGGGTGCGGAACCGCGTGGAGGTGATTGCCGCCGTCGAACGCGCCTTCTCGGAGTACGGCGCGGTGGAACTGCTGCAAAAGCTGAACGACGCCGGGATCCCCGCAGGCAAGGTGCGCTCGCTGGACGAGGTGTACGCCTGGGAGCAGGTGGCGTCCCAGGGGCTCGTGGTGGATGTGCAGCATCCGCTGCTTGGAAAGGTCAGCCTGCCCGGGCCGCCGCTGCGGTTCTTCACGCCGGGTGATGCCGCGGAAACCACCCTGACCGAACACGACGCGCCGCCGCTGCTCAATGAGGACGGGCAGTCGATCCGGGAGTGGCTGGGGCTCACGACGGCCGGCGCCGCTGCGGCTTCCGGGGTGAAATAGCTTGGCGACGGCAGAAAAGGTGCGGCACATGAACGCCACCGAGCTCCTGGAAACCGTGGTGGACCCGGGTTCCTTTGTCTCCTGGGACACCGAGCCCCAACAGCCGGCGCTGTCCGGGGAGTACGCCGGCGATTTGGCCAGGGCGCGCGAACGCAGCGGCGCCGACGAGTCCGTCATTACCGGCGCCGGACTGATCCGGGGCCACAGGGTGGCGTTGATCGTCAGTGAATTCTCCTTCCTTGCCGGCTCGATAGGCCACGCGGCGGCGCAAAGGATTGTTGCCGCCGTCGAACGCGCCACTGCTGAAGGGCTCCCGCTGCTGGCGGGTCCTGCGTCCGGCGGCACCCGGATGCAGGAGGGGACGCTCGCGTTCCTGTCCATGGTGAAAATCACCGGCGCAGTCCGCGCACACCGGCAAGCCGGCCTTCCCTACCTTGTCTACCTGCGGCACCCCACCACAGGCGGCGTGATGGCATCCTGGGGGTCTTTGGGCCACATCAACGTCGCCGAGCCGGGCGCGCTCCTGGGCTTCCTGGGCCCGCGCGTGTACGAGGCGCTGTACGGCGAAGCGTTCCCGGAGAACGTGCAGGTGGCGGAGAACCTGTTCAGCAAGGGCCTGATCGACGGCGTGGTGGAACCCGGCGACCTGGCCGATCTGGTGGGCCGTGCGCTGGACATCCTGGCCGCGAACGGGAGTGCCGGGGGCGGAAGCGCGCCGGCGTCTGTGCCCGCCCCGCCGGAGACCCTGGACATCAGGCCGTCAACTGCTGACGCCTGGACCTCGATTGGGATTTCGCGGCGGCAGCGGCGGCCGGACCTGCGCCAGCTGCTGAGGATCGGCGCCACGGACGCGTTGCCCCTCAACGGAACCGGGCAGGGGGAAAAGGACCCGGGACTGCTGCTGGCACTGGCCCGCTTTGGCGCCCAGCCGTGCATCGTGCTGGGGCATGCGCGCCCGCTGCGGAAGGACGCCGCCGGCATGGGTCCGGGATCGCTGCGGGAGGCCCGCCGCGGCATGAAGCTGGCGGAGGAGCTGCGGCTGCCACTGCTCACGGTCATTGATACTGCCGGTGCTGCCCTCTCGCAGGAAGCGGAGGAGGGCGGCCTTGCCGGGGAAATTGCGCGCTCGCTGTACGAACTGATCGGGCTCGAATCCCCGTCGGTCTCCGTGCTGCTTGGCCAGGGCGCCGGGGGAGGGGCGCTGGCTTTGCTGCCCGCAGACCGGACCATCGCCGCCCAGCACAGCTGGCTCTCGCCCCTGCCTCCGGAGGGCGCCAGCGCCATCGTGCACCGCACCACCGCGTTCGCGCCCGCCATGGCCCAGGCGCAGGGTGTTGACGTCGCCGCACTCTATGCCAGCGGCCTGGTGGACCACATCGTGGATGAACGGGGGGACGCTTCACTGGAGCCGCGCGAGTTCTGCACCCGGATGGCGCGGGCCATCGAGTACGAACTGGGTTCGGTGGCCAATATTCCGGTACCTGACCTCGTCGCCGCCCGCGCGCGGAAGTTCGCTAGCCTGGGCGCCTTCTGAGGTCGACGGCGGCTACCTGCGTTGCCGGACCCTGTCCCGGTGGGCGTTGGAACGTAGCTGCAGGATGCGCGCGCCGCCCGCCACGGCTACCAGCACGCCGCCGGTCACGGCGGCAATGAACAGCGCCATGCCCAGCGGGACGGACCCCTCAAAGCCCAGGAACTTCACCAGGACCAGCTCCTGGTTCTGCAGGATGAAGACGATCAGCAGGATCAGGAGCACCAGGACGGCCACCACTGCGGCCCAGATGACGCCGGCGCGGGTGACTTTTCGTTCGGGGCCGGCCCCTGCCGTGGTGGCTGGACCCCTGGCGCCCGTCGTTTCCGGTACATCCGCCCGGTAAGAGGGTGCGTTGCCGTGGCCCACAGGACGTTCCGCCGGAGTTTCCGGGGGGAGGGGCTGTGCCGTGGCGTGTTCTGACTCCGGCTGCCTGTCAGGTGTAGGCGTGCCCTGTCCTGCGCTCATAGTGTCCTCTTCCCAGAATGCTAAGCATGCTTATGGTTCAACCATAGACGCCAGGGTCACCGCAGCACAACGGCCTGAACGACGAGGCGCCGCAGCGGCTGCATTTCGGCGGAGGGTTGCAGGGGGCCGTGGTGCTGGAGGGGTCCCAGCGCGGGGACCCCTCCAGTGACTCCGGCCCGGGTTGGTTTTGCCCGGGCGTCAGACCCTCTCCCTGCTCTTTTCGGCGGAGGGGGTGCGCGGCGCAGGCGTCCTGCGCCAGTTGGGGAAGGCCCAGAACGTGAATTCCTGTGCCTTGGCTGGCTTCCCGGGAGTTTCCGCAGGGATTTCCGGTTCCGCTTCAGGCTGGCGCTTGGTTTCTTTCTTTGCGCCCCACCCGAAGTCCTTATTCGATGCGTAGCACATCACAGACCTCCTTTTTGGTGACTGCCCTTTAATCGTCCTCCTGCCCGGCACTGGAGTCGAGAGCGGGGCAACGGGGGCACGTGCATGAGGCAGCAGGGCGCCGGCGCCCGTCAGCTGCTGCTGGCCACTATGTCCTGTGCCTCCTGCGGACGGTGGAACTCGCAGGCCCCCTGATGGCGGAGGGGGAGCAGGCACGTCCTGCCGGTGGGCAGGTGGACCAGGGCGCAGCGGCCGGCCATGGCGAGGTCCTCCCTGACGTTGGTGTTGCTCAGGTCTGGCCGGCCATCGGGGGCCGCCGCGTCAGTTTCGGCGCCGGTTGCGCTGGGTTCAGCATTCATGCGGGACAACTCCTCGTGGAGCATTGGTGGGTGGAGGAAACGGAATGGCGCTATACCAGTCTGGATAGCCCAGGTTACGGCTGGGTTAAGCCGCCGTTAGGTTAAGGTCAACAGCAAAGCGCCCAACTGGCCTAGTACCCCAACTGGTTCGCCACCTGGAGGAGGAGGGCTTCCGATCCCACGGGACCCACCAGCTGGATTCCCATGGGAAGTCCATTCCCGGGAAGACCGCCGGTCCAGTGCACAGAGATGGTGATGGCCGGCAGTCCGCACACATTCACCATTGAGGACCACGGCGCGTATTCGCACTGCTTCCGGTAGTCGCCGTCCGCATCCCCCGGCCACTGGGCCGACGGCCAGCGGTCACCGCCGTGCGCGGTGCCGGTGAACCAACCCACAGGCCGTGGCGTCTGTGCCAGCGCCGGCATCAGCATCAGGTCCCACTGCCCGTACTGCGCCAGGGTGTCGTGCTGGAACTGCCGCAGGAATGCCAGCGCCTCCGCGAGCTTCGCCGGGCTGCGCTGCTGGGCGCGCCGGCGGAAGGTCCGGGTCAGGGGCGCCAGCAGCGGTTCCCGGGACGGGCTGATGCGGGCAGCGCCCACTCCGGCGGTCCACGCGGTGGTGAAGGCGTCCGGGTAGCGGTTGTCGTAGCGGATGCCGGCGTCACCAAGGGTATGGCCGGCCTGTTCCAGGAGGGTTTCGCCGGCCTGGAGCGCGTCCAGGGCCTCCCGGTCCGGCGTGAATGGAAACGTGCTGGACCACGGGCTGTCCAGCGTGACGCCGATCCGGAGCCGCGGTGGCTCCTGCTTAACTGCCGAAAGGTATTGATTCCCGGGTGCCAGGACGTCCATCATCAGTGCCGCGTCCTCCGAGCTCCGCGCAAGGGGGCCCGGCGCCACCAGCCGTGCAGGGTCCCCGGCACTTTCCCCGGCGGCCACCAACCCCCGACCGGGCTTGAGTCCCACCAGGCCACAGGCGGCGGCGGGTATGCGGACTGATCCGCCGCCGTCGGTTCCGGGAGCGAAAGGCAGCAGCCCTGCTGCCACAGCGGCTGCACTGCCGCCGGAGGACCCACCCGAACTCCTGCTGGGTGCATAGGGATTGCGCGACGGCGGCGCAATGCGGTTCTCGCTGTAGGCCGTCAGTCCGAATTCGGGCACCTGCGTCTTGCCCAGCGAAATCGCGCCGGCATCCTTGAACAGGGCCACGAGGGGAGCGTCGACGGGGGCTGGTTTGTGATCCAGGGCGGCACTGCCGTGCGTGGTCACCACCCCCGCCACGTCCGTGAGGTCCTTGAACGCAACCGGTATGCCATGCATCAGGGGAAGGTCGTCGACCTCCGAACGGGAGCGCAGGGCATCCGCCGCCCGGGCCTGCTCCATGGCCTGGTCCGCCGTCACCGTAACAAAGGCGCCCAAAAGGGGGTTTTGCCGCCCGATCCGGTCCAGGAAGTGGGAAGTGACGTCAGCGGATGACACCGCTCCACTGCGAAGGAGGTCCCGCAGGGCCAGCGCCGGGAGTTCATGGAGTTCAGTCACGGTGGCACCCCCAGTGGCATCCCCTCGGCTGCGGCCCGGCGCTCCGGCCTGGACATACCGGTGGCGCGGGAAGGGCTGTCAGCTGCTGGGACATGGAAACCTCCTGGGCCTTCACCAGCCTAACCCGCAGCTTTTCCGTTGTGATCCGGGCGGAGTGGGGTGGAAGGGCTAGGCTTTAACCTGACTTTGATCCGCCAGCTCCGCCAAGACAGGACTCCGATGAGCGATTTCGATACCGTCCCCGTCCATGACGTCCCCGCTGACGCCGTGATCCTGGACGTCCGGGAGGATTACGAGTGGGTTGCCGGCCACGCTGAAGGCGCTGTCCACATTCCCATGGACCAGATTCCTTCCCGTCTGGGCGAACTGGATCCCGACGAGGATGTCTACGTCATTTGCCGCACGGGGGGCCGCTCTTTCCGCGTCGCCCAATGGCTTACCGGCCAGGGGTACACCGCCATTAATGTGTCCGGCGGAATGGACCAGTGGTTGGAATCCGGCAAGCCCCTCGTCTCGGACAACGGACTCAAGCCCCTGGTCCTTTAGTGGCCGGCACGTCCCGCACCTACGCCTTCCTGGGCCCGGAAGGCACCTTCACCGAGGCTGCCCTGCTGCAGGTGCCTGACGCCGCCCAGGCTGTCCGGTTGCCGGCGTCGAACGTCAACGCTGCCCTTGACAAGGTGCGCGACGGCTCGGCAGACGCCGCCATGGTCCCCATCGAAAACTCGGTGGAGGGCGGCGTCACCGCCACGCTGGATGCCATCGCCACCGGCCAGGAACTGCGGATCATCCGCGAGGTCCTGGTTCCCATCAGCTTCGTCCTGGTGACCCGGCCCGGGGTGCGGCTGGAGGATGTGCAGCGCGTATCCACCCACGGTCACGCGTGGGCCCAGTGCAGGCTGTGGATGGACCAGAATATAACGGGAGCGGAATATGTTCCCGGCTCCTCAACTGCCGCCGCGGCCCTGGGATTGCTGGATGGGGATGGCCACTACGACGCGGCGATCTGCGCACCGCTGGTGGCCCGGGAACATCCAGGGTTGTCGGTCCTGGCGGAGAATATCGGGGACAACCCCGGTGCGGTGACGCGCTTCATCCTGGTCAGTCGGCCTGGCGCGCTGCCGGGGCGCACCGGCGCGGACAAGACCACCGTCGTGGTCCCGCTTCCGGAGGACCGCCCCGGCGCCCTCATGGAGATCCTGGACCAGTTCGCCAGCCGCGGCGTCAACCTCAGCAGGATTGAATCCCGCCCCACAGGCCAGTACCTGGGCCACTACTTCTTCAGTATTGATGCCGACGGCCACGCCGGCGAAGCCAGGGTCGCTGACGCGCTGGCGGGGCTGCACCGCATCAGTCCGGGCACCCGCTTCCTGGGCTCGTATGCCAGGGCCGACCGGCAGGCCACGCTGGTCCCCGCACACACCTCTGACGAAGCTTTCGCAGCGGCCCGGACGTGGGTGCAATCCATACTTGCCGCGGAATCCGTCGCAGGTGAAAGCGGTTCCGGGGCTTCGCCCAAAGCGTAGGCAAATGCCTTCAGAAGTACTTCCGCGGGCTGTGGACAATGCGTATGCTTGCCTGATCCACACGGGGTATGGCCCCTGACGAAGGGAGCGGGTCATGACCAGCAGCACTGACAACGACGGCCAGGGGATGATCGTCAATCCCAAGCCCACGGGAGATAACCAGGACTGGGACGGGGACGACGCCGACCGTGCTGACCGCCTGCGCTTCGAAGAGGAGCAGGCGATGATCCGCGAGCAGTCCGAAGCCCATGCTGCTGCCAAACAAGCCCATGCGGACGCGAAAGCTGCCGCTGAGGCAGAGAAGAAGTCTGGGGCCTGACGGCGCCGACTACTGAGTCAGAGCCGCATCGCGGCACCCCTTCAGCCGTCCGCTACCGTGCGGCGTGTGCACTTCCATGCACGGGACCGCTGTCCTGTACCTGTCCTTTGACCCGGACCAGGAGTGACCGGGGCTCCACCTGGACCGTGAGCTGCGTCGCTTCCCCCGACGTGTCGCCGTCGAGCTGCGTGGGCATGGGTTCGGGGCACTTGATGACCACCTTGACTGACCGGTAGACGGTCATGATGGGCAGCTTTCCGCTGTGCTTGAACATGATCTTCACGTACATCAGCAGCCAGCCCAGCGCGCTGCGGGGACTCATGACCACGACGTCGAGCATGCCGTCGTCGATCATGGCCTGCGGTATGAAATCAATGCCGCCGGGGACCAGTCCACAGTTGGCGAAAAGCACGCTCCGGATGTTCCGGACCTGCTCCGGACTGCCATCCAGGGCGATGGAGACCTTTTTCCGCCGGCCCGGAAGGTGGCGCACGCCCGCCTCGGTGTAGGCGAGCCAGCCCACGGCTTTCTTCAGCCCCGCATTGGTGTCGGCCAGGACTTCGGCGTCCATGCCTATTCCGGCGATCACCAGGAAGACGTGCTCCGAGTAGTGGCCGGTGCGGGAGTTCTCGATGGCCATCCGGGCGGTGTCGATGTACCGCTGGCGGCCGAAAAGCGCGGTCTGGACACTGCTGTGGAGGTCGTTCACATCCAGATCCACGTTCCGGGCCAGCAGGTTTCCCGTGCCCAGCGGAATCAGGCCCATGGCAATGCCGGTGTGCGCGAGGGCCTCCGCCACCACGCGGACGGTGCCGTCGCCACCGCCCACCAGGACGACGTCGGGCTTTCCCGCCAACGCAGCCTGCATCTGCGAAAAGCCCGGGTCCTCGGCCGTCGTCTCGAAAAAGACCGGTTCCTCCCAGCCGGCGGCCAGGCAGGCCCTGTGGATCATTCCCCTTGCTTCGTCGGCCCGCGTCTTAATGGGATTCAGGATTACGGCCACCCGCTGCTGCGCCAGCCCAGAGTCGTAGGAATCACCGGCCACCGTACTGCGCACATGCAGCGCCTTGAGGCGGCGCACCCCCCACCAGCTGGACGTGGCGAAGGCAAGCGCCACCGCAATCAGCACGTAGAGAATCCAGTCGCTCATGGTGCTTCAACAGTAGCCCGGCGCACGGCGGGCCGCGGCACGGAGCCGCACGCCCGCCGTCGTGCAGTGAATTGGATACCCTTGTCTGGTGATCGACGTAAAAGACCTCAGCGAAAACCCGGACAAGTTCCGTGCCAGCCAGCGCGCCCGCGGCGCGGACGAATCAGTGGTGGACGCGATCATCTCCGCGGATTCCGCCCGCCGTGCCGCCCTGCTCCGCTTCGAGAACCTCCGCGCGGAGCAGAACGTGTTCGGCAAGAAGGTGGCGAAGGCGAAGGGAGAGGAGAAGCAGGCCCTGCTGGCCGAGGTCAAGGAACTGGCCAATTCGGTCAAGGCGGCCTCCGCAGAGGCCGATGCCGCCCAGACCAAGCAGGAAGAACTGCTGCGCACCATCCCCAACCTGGTGGAGGACGGCGTTCCTGAAGGCGGTGAGGACGACTACGTGGTGGTCAAGACCGTTGGCACCCCGCGCGAATTCCCTGACTTCGAGCCGAAGGACCACCTGGAGATCGGCGAGCTGATCGGTGCCATCGACATGGAACGCGGCGCCAAGGTTTCCGGCGCGCGCTTCTACTTCCTGCGCGGCGTGGGTGCCCGGCTGGAGATGGCACTGCTGCAGATGGCCATGGACCAGGCCATCGAGGCCGGCTTCGTCCCCATGATCACCCCCACCCTGGTGCGCCCCGAGACCATGCAGGGCACCGGTTTCGATGTAAAGCACGACGCCGAGATCTACCGTCTTGCCGAAGACGACCTTTACCTTGTGGGCACCTCAGAGGTGGCACTGGCCGGATACCACGCCGACGAGATCCTCGACTTCTCCGCCGGCCCCATCCGCTACGCGGGCCAGAGCTCCTGCTACCGCCGTGAGGCCGGATCCCACGGCAAGGACACCCGCGGCATCATCCGCGTGCACCAGTTCAACAAGGTGGAGATGTTCATCTACACCACCGTTGAAGAGGCCGCCGCCGAGCACCAGCGACTCCTGGCCTGGGAAGAGGAAATGCTGGCCAAGTGCGAGCTGCCGTACCGGGTCATCGACACCGCGGCCGGCGACCTCGGCACCTCCGCGGCCCGCAAGTACGACTGTGAAGCCTGGGTCCCCACGCAGAACGCCTACCGCGAGCTGACCTCCACCTCCAACTGCACCACGTTCCAGGCCCGCCGCCTGAACATCCGTGAGCGTGTGGTGAACGCGGAGGGCGTCTCCAAGGGCACCCGCGCCGTGGCCACGCTGAACGGCACCCTCGCCACCACCCGCTGGATCGTGGCGCTGCTGGAGCACCACCAGAACGCGGACGGCTCCGTGAACGTACCGAAGGCCCTGCAGAAGTACCTGGGCGGCCTCGAGGTCCTCCCGGTCCTCTAGCGGTCCACTCATAAGCTTGTTCGCGGATCCGAACCTACGTGGTTCTGATCCGCGGACCAGCTGAGGTCCGGCTCGTGATTGTCCACATGCAGGCGCTGGCCCCCCATCCCTGCTTCCGCTGTCGCGCATCATGATGGCATGGATGTACCGCCGGGACTGATTGATACTGCCGCCATTCTCCGCACGGGCGCCGGCACGGACCACGTGCACCGTGCCTTTAAAGCGGGGCAACTGGTGCGGATTCGCCGGGGTTTCTACGTTCCCACCGAAGACTGGCTTCGTGCACTGCCCTCCCGGCGCTTCGAATGGACGACGACGGCAGTTGCCAGATCAGTCAAAGGTGCAGTTCTGTGCGGGCTTACGGCAGCAGTGGCCAGTGGGTTGCCAACGCTTGGAACGCCGCCCTGCGTGGAACTGGCCACCACGCTTCCCGGCCGCAGCGGCATCCGAAACTCGCCGCTGTTGGTACTGGGCGGGGACGATTCCGCCGGGAACGTACGCCGCACACGTTCCTATCCGCTTCGGTACCGCCTCATGACCGGGTTCAATGCCGTGCCCTTTGGCGAGTTCCTCTGTTCAGGGCTCATCCAGACCACCGTGGACGTACTGGGCTCAGCGGAGCTTAGCCAGGCCTTGGTGCTCGCAGACGGGGCCGCCCGCAGACTACTCGCAGATGGCGAGCTGGAGCAGGGTGTCAGCCTCCTGTCCGTGCCGGAAATTGCCGCCGGCATAGCCGCCCTTCCTTCCGCAGCTGCCCGGTGCCGCGCGGAGCGGGCGGCCAGCCTTGCCAGCCCGCAGCCGGAGTCTGTTGGGGAGTCCTACAGCCGTGCCGTCTTTGAATTCCTCGGCTTTGAGCAACCGGTCCTTCAGCAGGTCTTCAGGGATGGTACCGGCTTCATCGGCAGGAGTGACTTCTGGTGGCCCCGGCAAGGCGTGGTGGGTGAGTTCGACGGCAAAGGGAAGTACGTGGAGTTGGCCCGGCGGGACGGGATCACCGCAGAGGAGGCTGTTTACCGGGAGAAGCTCCGCGAAGACCGGATCCGTGCACTCGGCCATGGTTTCGTCCGGTGGCGGTGGGCAGACCTGACGGACCCAAACAAGCTGCGTCACAAGCTCCTCGCCGCAGGCCTGCGTCCGCGCTCGTAGCGTCCCGCCGCCGGAATCAGAGCCTTGTTCGCCAATCAGAACGCTGAAGGCGCGGATGTGCGAACAAGGTTGGGATTCGAGGAACCAAGTGCCCTCCTCACGGACAGGATCGCTCAGAGCCGGGGTGAACGAACGCGCCGGCAAGCGCATCGAATGTGGAAACCGCCGTGTTAACCAACAGTTCAATAAACCTGTGGTCCGCGTCCTAGCGCGTGTCAGTTAGGTCTGGTTCACTATGTGGATGACAACGCTGACTGAAACCTCAGTCGCCGGCAACGATGACCGGCGAGACAACAATCGAGACTACAACCAGAACAACATCGGCTTTGCCGGTGTCGACCGGAAGTTCATGGTCGCCCTGGACGTGGACGGGACCCTGGTCAACCACGACGGGCATATGTCCCCTGGCGTACGGGAAGCCGCGCAGGCCGTCGTGGCCGCCGGGCACGAGGTGATGATCGCCACCGGCCGCTCCCTGAACGCCACGCTTCCCATCATCGAGAAAATTGGCATCGAGCGCGGGTACGCCGTCTGCTGCAACGGCGGCGTGACCCTTCGGCTCCACCCGGAACTGGAAAACGGCTACGAGGTCATCCACAAAGCCACCTTTGATCCCGCGCCGGCGCTGCGTGCCCTCCGCGAACGGCTTCCGTCCGCCAAGTATGCGCTGGAGGACGCAGACGGCAACTTCCTCTCCACCGAGCGGTTCCAGGATGCCAGCTTCGGCGTGGAGGCGGTGGGCGTTGACTTCCACACCATGCTGGAGGCAACAGCCGTCCGCGTGGTGGTGTTCAGCACCGAAAACACGCCCGAGGAGTTCAACGAGGCCATCAACCACGTGGGCCTCGCGGGGGTGACCTACTCCGTGGGCTGGACTGCGTGGCTGGACATAGCCGCTGCGGGTGTGACCAAGGCCAGCGCCCTGGAAAACCTCAGGCTCCGCCTCGGCTTTGAAGAACACCTGACGGTTGCGGTGGGGGACGGCCGGAACGACATCGAAATGCTCACCTGGGCCGGCCGCGGCGTCGCCATGGGGCAGGCCCCGGCGGAAGTGGTCGCCGCAGCGGACGAGGTCACCCACTCAGTGCACGACGACGGCGCCGCCCACGTGCTGCGCAGCCTCCTTTAGGGCGCTGAAGGCACCGTCCGCTGCCGCGATTCCGGTGCGGGCCTGGAGCCAAGGCAGAATAGAGGCATGACCCTTACGACGTTCGCCCTCGTCCGCCATGGCCAGACCGACTGGAATGCCGAGCGCCGGCTGCAGGGATCAACCGACATCCCCCTGAACGACGTGGGGCGCGGCCAGGCGCGTGACGCCGTCGGCATCCTGGCGCCGTACGAATGGGACGCAATCGTCTCCTCCCCGCTGAGCCGTGCTGCTGAGACCGCGGACCTGATCGCCGAAGGACTCGGGCTCACAGTGGTCCGGCGCGTCCCGGAGCTGACCGAGCGCAGCTTCGGCCCGGCCGAAGGGATGCAGGCCGGCCCCGAGTTGGAGGCGCTGCGCGTGCCAGGCGGGTTCAAGGGTGCGGAAAGCGAAGACGAGGCCGCCGACCGCGGGCTTGCGGCGCTCGAAGGCCTGGCGGAGGAGTTCCGCGGGCAGCGGCTCCTGGTGGTCACCCACGGCACCCTGCTGCGCGTCAGCCTCAGCCGCGCCATCGGCCAGACCCTGGCCAGCGTGGACAATGCTGCCCTCAACCTGGCGCACCACCACGCGATCGATGGCTGGAAGCTGGAGTACTTCAACGGCGAGCCGGTCCTGGCCACCACCGGGAGCTAAGGGCCAGAAACAGCCCCGGCAGTAATTGACGACGGCGGGACCCGGCTCAGGCGGTCAACCTGCCGGCAGTCAGCCCACCGCGAGGATCAGCCCCAGCAGTCTCGCGGCAGCGGGCCGGGCGGCGTGTTCCTCATTCCACTGTGCCCGTGCCACCGCTTTGCTCACGGCCTGGGTGGTGATGCCCAGTTCCTGCGCCACTGCCTTCTGCTGTCCGCGGACCCCGGGGGTCAGCAGGTCCAGCACGCGCCATTCCGCGCCCGACCGGTCCCGCACGATGTGGCCCAGCAGCCGCAGGACTGCCTCGGCGTCGTGGGCAACGTCGGCCAGCGGACCCTCCACCGCAACCGGCACCCGCTCCTTGCTGCTGCGGAGCCGGTCCACGGCCCGGCGGGCATAGACCAGGCCGTGCCCGGACGCGTCCTTGATCTGGTTGGGCAGCGGCTCGTTCACGGGCCCTGCTCCGATTCCCACGTACCAGTGCCCGCTCCGCAGTGCGATCAGCGCGGCGTCCACGGCCTGGTGTGGGCAGTCGACGATCCCCTGGACTTCGTCCTCGACCGACCTGTCAAAATCCAGGCGCGCGGGAATGTGCCGCAGCGCCTTAAGCAGCTGCGGCACCTGGTCGCCGTCGCGACGGCTGTCCGTCTGGTTGATGGTCAGGGTGAACATTCTGGGTCCACACTACCCGGAAGTAGGAATTGCGAAACGGCCGATTCCCGCCCCGTCAAACGGCTGGGGGCCCGCATCGCGTGGACGCAGACCCCCAGCCGCAGACCGGCAGGCCAACAGGCAACAGGCCCGGGTCAGTTTCCCTTTTCCGCAGCGGCGCCCGCTGCCGGGAAACGGCCCCAGGCGCGGTGGGCGGCGATGAGCCCGGAAATTTCGGTGGTTACCGAGGCAGCATCGTTACCGCCAACTACCCCTGCGGCCCCCTGCGGGATGCCGGCCGCCTCCAGGACGGCCGAACCGGAGCCCCAGGCCGCAATAGCCTTGGCGTGGCGGTAAGCCTCGGACAACATCAGCGCCACGCGCGGATCCAGCCCGTCGACCGGCTCCCCGGCCTTGGCGTCCCGCCCTGCGGAAGCATCGGCCGCGGGCTGCTTGCCGCCGGCGACCAGCAGTGCGTCGAACTCGGTGGACCGTGCCGTGAGGAAGGTCCGCTGCACCGTCACCGAAAGCCCGTCGGAGGAAAGCGTGCCCCCGGCCGGTGCGATGACCAGCGGGACCATGCCCTCGCCGTCGAGCGCCTGGCGGGCCGCCTCCACCTGGGACAGGTCGCTGGAGGAATCGGCAATGATGCCTACAACGCGCCCGGCAACCGGCCACGTTCCACCCACCTGGGACACGGAAGGGCTGGGGTCGCGGTCCGGGACCTGCTCGGTGGCCTCCGGAGCGGGCATGCCCAGGCCGGCGGCCACCCCGGCGCACAGTGCGGCGTCGATGTTGGCCAGGGCCAGCAGCTGGCGTTCGCGGACGGCGCTTTCGTAGCACTTGCCGAGCTCGAACGTGTAGGCCTGGATCACGTGGTCCTGTTCCACTGCGCTGAGGCTCCGGAAGAACAGCCGGGCCTGGCTGTAGTGGTCATCGAAGGATGCCGGGTTGCGCCGTTCCTTGATGGACTCCGCCACCGCCTCGGGCACGTCAACATACGCACCCATGTCCTGCCCGGCCAGGAAGGGGCACCCGCCGTCCAACGAATTGGGCCGGTACGGCGCCACTCCGGCGTGGTCCGCCGTCTGGTGCATGCCGTCGCGGAGCATGTCGTTGACCGGAGCCTGCGGCCGGTTGATGGGGATCTGGGCGAAGTTGGGGCCGCCCAGGCGCGAGATCTGGGTGTCCAGGTAGGAGAACAGGCGGACCTGCAGCAGGGGATCGTTGGTGACGTCGATGCCCGGAATCAGGTGGCCCGGGTGGAAGGCCACCTGCTCGGTTTCCGCGAAGAAGTTGGTGGGGTTCGCGTTGAGGGTCATGAGGCCGATGGGCTGCACCGGCGCCAGTTCCTCGGGGACGAACTTGGTGGGGTCCAGGAGGTCGATGCCCTGGAACATCTGGTCTTCCGTGTCCGGGAAGGTCTGGATGCCCAGTTCCCATTCAGGGTAGGCGCCGGCCTCGATGGCGTCGGCCAGATCCCGCCGGTGGAAGTCCGGGTCCATGCCGTTGATGATTTGGGCTTCCTCCCAGACCAGTGAGTGCACGCCCTGCTTAGGCTTCCAGTGGAACTTCACCAGGGTGGTGTCACCCGCAGCGTTGATGAGGCGGAAGGTGTGGACGCCGAAGCCTTCCATGGTCCGGTACGACCGGGGGATGCCGCGGTCTGACATGTTCCACAGGGTGTGGGCCTGTGCCTCGGTGTGGAGCGACACGAAGTCCCAGAAGGTGTCGTGCGCGCTCTGGGCCTGGGGAATCTCGCGGTCCGGGTGGGGCTTGGCCGCGTGCACCACATCCGGGAACTTGATGCCGTCCTGGATGAAGAAGACGGGAATGTTGTTTCCCACGAGGTCGTAGGTGCCCTCATCCGTATAGAACTTCGTGGAGAAACCCCGGGTGTCCCGCACCGCGTCGGCCGACCCACGGGAGCCAAGCACCGTGGAGAACCTGACAAACACGGGCGTTTCGACGTCCGGGGCGAGGAATCCGGCGCGCGTTACCTTCGACGCCGTGCCGTAGGACCGGAACACCCCGTGCGCTCCTGCGCCGCGTGCGTGGACAACGCGCTCCGGGATCCGCTCGTGGTCAAAGTGGGTGATCTTCTCGCGCAGGTGATGGTCCTGCAGCAGGATGGGACCCCGCGGGCCGGCCTTCAGGGAGTGGTCCGTATCCTGCAGCCGCAGGCCCTGCGCGGTGGTCAGGTACTGGCCGGACTGGGCACGGGCGGTGGCAGGCGCACCGGTAGGGCTGCCGGTGGGGGACACGGCCTCGGGGCCGCGCTGGTCCGGCTTTGGCGGCAACGGCTCCCGCGGGCTGGTGGGCTCCTCGAGCGCCGGCGGCTCGCTGGACGGAACCCCGGGAATTGCAACGTCGTCTTCGGCTGGCATGTCTTGATCTCCCCACGTTTTGATGTTCCCAGCCTCCGCCTCAGCGAAAGCTAAGCTTGCTTAGTACCCTACAGGTGCCCACGGTCCAAAAGGCAAGGTACGACGGCGGGGGTTGCCTCCGTACCCCTCCATCTGTTGCGATGGGGGAACTGCCGCCTGCAGCGGCACACCCGACGTAAGGATGGTTATGGCCGGCAGCGCAGGGCAGGACGAGATGCAGGGCGAGATGCAGCAGGACGGCATCGAACAGGGGGAACTCGAACTCGTCGACAGGTGGTGGCGGGCAGCCAACTATCTCTCCGTGGGCCAGATCTACCTGCGGTCCAACCCGTTGCTGCGCGAACCGCTGCAGGCTGGGGACACCAAGTCCCGCCTGCTGGGCCACTGGGGCACCACGCCCGGGCTCAACTTCGTCTATGCCCACCTGAACCGCGTGATCCGCCGCGACTCACTGGAGATGCTCTTCGTCGCCGGTCCCGGCCATGGCGGGCCCGCCGTCGTCGCAAATGCCTGGCTGGAAGGCACCTACTCCGAAATCTATGCCCACGTGGGCAACGACGAGGCCGGCCTGGCGGAGCTGTTCCGGCAGTTTTCCTACCCGGGCGGCATCCCCAGCCACGCCGCACCGGAAAGCCCCGGCTCCATCAGCGAGGGCGGTGAACTGGGATACTGCCTGGCCCACGCCTACGGATCGGTGTTCGACAACCCGCAGCTGGTGACCGCCGTCGTGATCGGTGACGGCGGGGCCGAGACCGGACCGCTGGCCGCCAGCTGGCACTCGCACAACTTCCTGGACCCGGCCGCCGACGGTGCCGTGCTGCCCATCCTGCACCTGAACGGCTACAAGATCGCCAACCCCACCATCCTGGCCCGGATGCCGCAGGACCAGCTGGAGCAGCTGCTGCGCGGGTATGGCCATGAGCCGTATTTCGTGACGGTGGCGGATCCGGACAACACGGAGCAGGCGCACCGTGACTTCGCCGCGGTCCTGGACCGCTGCCTGGCCGATATCAGGGCCATCCAGGACGCCCACCGGCAGGATCCGGACGCTGAAGAGGCCGGGGAGGGCGGGCACCGCTGGCCGATGATCGTCCTGCGTTCGCCCAAGGGCTGGACCGGGCCGCGCACCGTGGACGGGCTGCAGGTGGAAGGAACGTGGCGGGCGCACCAGGTGCCGCTGTCCGAGGTCCGCACCAACGGGGAGCACCTGAAACAGCTGGAGGAATGGCTGCAGTCCTACCGGCCGGAGGAATTGTTCGACGGCGACGGCCGGCTCCGGCCCGACGTCGCCGAAGGCGCACCCACCGGGGACTTCCGCATGAGTGCCACCCCGCACGCCAACGGCGGGCTGCTCCGGCGGGCCCTCAAGCTGCCCGCCTACCAGGACCACGCCGTCGAGGTGCCCAGCCCGGGAACCGACCGGGTCAGCCCCATGATCACGCTGGGCTCCTGGATGCGGGACGTGATTGCCCAGAACATGGAAAACTTCCGGCTGTTCGGCCCGGACGAGACGGCCTCCAACCGGCTGCAGAACGTCTACGAGGTCACCGACAAGGTGTGGCAGTACCGGATTGACGACGTCGACGAGCACCTTGCCCGCTCCGGCCGGGTCCTGGAGGTACTCAGCGAGCACCTGTGCCAGGGCTGGCTGGAGGGCTACCTCCTGACCGGGCGGCACGGCGTGTTCAACTGTTACGAGGCCTTCGTGCACATTGTCGATTCCATGTTCAACCAGCACGCAAAGTGGCTGAAGGTATCCCGCAAACTGCACTGGCGCCAGCCGGTGCCGTCGCTGAACTACCTGCTGTCCTCGCACGTGTGGCAGCAGGACCACAATGGTTTCTCGCACCAGGATCCGGGCTTCATCGACCACGCCGTGAACAAGAAGGCCGAGGTCATCCGGGTATACCTGCCGCCGGATGCCAATACGCTGCTGTCCGTCATGGAGCATTGCCTGGCGTCGACGGACTATGTGAACATCGTGGTCAGCGGCAAGCAGCCCTCGCCCACCTGGCTGGGCCCGGCCGATGCCGCCAACCACTGCCACCGCGGCCTGGGCATCTGGACGTTCGCCGGCTCCGAGGTGCCCGGCGAGGAGCCCGACGTCGTACTGGCCTGCGCGGGTGACGTCCCCACCGTGGAGACCGTGGCGGCTGCGGAACTGCTCCGCAATGGCGCCCCCGGTCTCAAGGTGCGGGTGGTCAACGTGGTGGACCTGATGCGGCTGCAGGACGAAAGCGAGCATCCGCACGGCCTCCCCGCCCACGACTTCGACGGCATCTTCACCCCGGACAAGCCCGTCATCTTCGCGTACCACGGCTACCCGGCGCTGATCCACCGGCTGGCGTACCGGCGCACCAACCAGCAGGGCCTCCATGTGCACGGCTACAAGGAAGAGGGCACCACCACCACGCCGTTCGACATGGCCATGCTGAACGGCATCGACCGCTTCACCCTGGCCATCGACGCGATCGACCGCGTGCCAGGCCTGGCCGAAAAGCACTCGCTGCTCCGCCAGGACCTGCAGGACCGGCGCAGCCGGGCGCGCGAGCACACCCGAACCCACGGCGAGGACCCGGAGGAGATCCGGAACTGGAAGCTGGGCGGCTGACGCCCTAAAGCGGGAGGTCGTCCAGCGTGCAGGCGGGCAGGTGGATCCAGCCTTCGCTGCGGGCGGCTTCGGCGTGGGCACTGTCTGGCAGGAGTGTCCGACGGCGGCCCACGGCCCGGGCGGTCAGCGAGGCAATGACGGCGTCGAACAGGTCGTCCGAAGCGGTTAGCCTGTCGCGGTGCCCGGCCAGGTCCAGCCAGGGCGCCTGCTCTTCGAGGGCCGCCAGCAGGAGGCCCAGGCGCTCGGTTTCGGGGATGCCGCGGCCTTTGTAGCCGCGCCCGTTGAGGCCCCAGATCTTCAGCGATGCCGCCGGGTACACCTCGGCAAACCGCCCCGACCCGTCCCGGAGCTGCGGGCCATGCAGTGCCGCGATCTTCGCCTGGATCACCGCGCAGCGCATCGCAGGGTGGGCCAGCCTGTCGGCGGAAACGCTCAGGGGGATCAGGCCGGTTTCGCGCGTGACGAAGCGGTCCGTGTCCCGGTAGGCAAGCAGCCTCCGGCCCGCTAGGCCGTCGTGCTCCAGGACCGGCGCTGCGTTGAAGTTCAGGTGGCCGGTGAGGAACGGGATCAGCGCGTCAGGCCAGCCCACAGGGCAGTCGACGCCGGTCATGCCGCAGGTGCCGAACAGGTCCACGATCTCCTGGTCGTCAACATCCAGGGCCAGGTGGGCCAGCCGGGCCCGGTCACCGCTCCACTCGATGACCGCCACGGCAGTCTTTTTGGTCGCTGCCGCCAGATCCACGCCAAGGGTTCTCATGGGCTGCCCGTCAATGCTGTGGTCAGACGGCATTGCGTCAGACCGCGCGGTAGCGCAGGACGCCGGGGATGCTCCCGGATCCGCCAAGGTCAGTGCCCCGCGCGAAGCCGGCCCACAGTGCCCGCATCTCCCGGCCCGCGGCCTCCACATCCGCCCACTCTGCGCCGGCGATCAGGCCCACGCCCTCCCACGTCTTCCGGTTTCCCAGCAGCAGGGGCAGGTCCACGGTGTGGGCGGCGCCGAAGATGTTGCCGGGGGCATGCCACTCCAGGACGTAGCGGTGCGCCCTTCCGCCTGCCTTGGCATGCCGGCGCGCGAACCTGCGGGTTGCCCGGCCGTACACAGTTTCGGTGACTGCCCAGTCGATGGCGCGGACGGCGGCCTTGCCCACAAACGGAACCGCGGCCAGGCTCATCAGGCGGGGGCTGCGGGGGAGGAACAGGCGGGCCTCCTCGGAGGTATGGCCGATCAGCACGTCGATGGCCGGCGCGGTCCGGTTCCAGGCAGCTTCGATCCCTGACTCTTCCGGGAGCGGGTCGTGGCTGTACTGGGTGCCGAACGGCATGGCCGCCAGCATCCCGAACTTCCGGGCCACCTGCGTGACCTGTGCTTCGAGAGCCACCACGTCCATCGCGGGCGTCTGCTCGGTGACCCCGTCCGCGGCAATGCCCATGGCGTGGTTCATTTTCGCCCGGCCGCGGGTGATGCCCAGCGGGGCGCTTTGGATGATGGCGCGCTGGAAGAGGGTTGGTGCCTCGGGCGTGGCCATCAGGTGGGCGATCGCGTCGCCCCCGGCGGACTGGCCGAAGGCGGTGACCCGGCCGGGATCGCCCCCGAACGCGGCAATGTTCCGCTGCACCCACCGGAAAGCTTCGAGCTGGTCCAGGAGTCCCAGGTTGCCGGGCCGGCCTGCCGGTGTTGCCAGGAACCCGAACAGTCCGAGCCGGTACGTCACGGAAACCACGATCACCCGGTTTTCGGCCACCAGCCGTGCGGGGTCGAAGATGGCCAGGTCCCCGGAGCCGGTGGTGTAGGAGCCGCCGTGGATCCAGACCATGACGGGCAGTTTTTCGTCCGGCTGCAGATTGCCGGGCAGCGTGATGGAAAGGTTCTGGCAGTCCTCGCTGCCCGGAAGCTCGCCGTATTTGGTCCCCAGGACGTCGTCCAGGAACGGCACCGGCGCCTGGGGGCAGGCGGGTGCGGGTGAGGTGGCGGCATATTCGGCGGTCCAGTCCGGAACCGGTGCCGGTACCTGGAAACGTTCAGCGGTGGCGTAGGGAATGCCGGTGGCACGGATGACGTCGTCGTCCCGCCGCCCGCTGACGGGGCCGCACGGCGGATGGAACAGAAGCTGGGACGTCACGGCTGGCTCGGAACTCACAGCCCCCACCATGCCATAACTTCCTGAAACAACGACGGCGGGTGCCCGGCTTCGAAAAGCCAGGCACCCGCCGTCGGACTGGTGGTTCGTGGACTAGTGACCGGTGGGCACGTAGCGCTTGATGGAAGCTTCCAGTTCGGCTTCGGCGGCGGCGCGGTCGCCCCAGCCCTCGGCCTTGACCCACTTGCCCGGCTCCAGGTCCTTGTAGCGGGTGAAGAAGTGCTCGATTTCCTTGATCAGGTACTCGTTGACGTCGCTGACTTCCTGGATGTGGTCAAAGCGGGCGTCTACCGGCACGCACAGGATCTTGGCGTCTCCGCCGCCGTCGTCGGTCATGTTGAAGACGCCGATGGGGCGGGACTCGACGATGACGCCCGGGTGCAGGTCGAAGTCCTGCAGCAGCACCAGTGCGTCCAGCGGGTCGCCGTCCTCGCCGAGGGTGTTCTCGAAGTACCCGTAGTGCGTGGGGTACTGCATGGAGGTGAAGAGGACGCGGTCCAGGCGGACGCGGCCGGTCTCGTGGTCAACTTCGTACTTGACGCGTGATCCCTTGGGGATCTCGATGGTCACGTCGTGCTTCATGGGAATGCTCCTCGGCAATTGCAGGGGGTGCGCGGCACACTTGACGGGCCCACAAAAAAGCGTGTCGGTGCCGCCGACTACAATTGAGGATATAGCGAGAGGCCCTGGAATCAGGAACTTGTGGGGAAATTTCAGGACTTGAGGACCGGCACCAGCATGACCAAACCAACCGGCAGGGAACCATTGCGCGTCCGGCGTTCCCGACGCTCCGGCGGCATGGCCCAGGAGGGAAGGAAGTCCTGGCACCTGGTCCTGGCCACGCTGGTCCTGCTGGTCCTGGCCATCCCGGCGGCCCTGCTCGTGGCCCCCGGCATCGTCGGACCCGGATTCTTTGGTTCCAGCGCCCCGGCGCCGGCCCCCGCTGCGCCCGCCTGGCAACAGGCCCCCGCCACACTTTCCGCCCCGCAGGTGCTTGCACCCCTCCAGCCTTCCGCCCCGGTGCCCGCGCCGTCGGCCGTCGCGGCCCAGGTGGAACCAGTATTAACGGCCGACGGCGGCGGTACTTTCACTGGCATGGTGCAGGACGCGCTCACGGGCCAGGTCCTCTTTGACCGGGGTGGCGCGGAAGGCCGGGTGCCGGCGTCGAACCTCAAGCTGCTGACCGCCGTGGCCGCGTTGCGCACCCTGGGGCCGGAGCACCGGTTCACCACGCAGGTGGTGCAGGGCCCTGCTCCCGGTCAGGTCGTCCTGGTAGGCGGCGGCGATGTCCTCCTGGGCGCCGGGGAGTCGCGGCCAGGACAGGCCATGGGCCATGCCGGCCTGGCCACGCTTGCAGCCCTCACCGTGCAGGCCCTGCAGGCCGCCGGTACCGCGGGTGACATCAAGGTGCTGGTGGACGACTCCCTTTTCACCGGCCCTGCACTGAATCCCAACTGGCAGTCCGGCGATGTGGAAGCCGGCGAAATCGCTCCGCTGTACCCGCTGGCCCTCAACTCGGCACGTTTTGATCCCGCCGTCACCACCGGTCCCCGCCCCCAGGATGCGGCCATGGCTGCGGCGGAGGCGTTCGCGGCCCAGCTCCGTACGGCAGGTGCCGGGGCGGGACTGACGGTAGCGGCCGGCGTCGACCGTTCACCCGGTGCGGCCAAGGCCGGCGCTGCAGCCCTGGCCAGTGTTGCCTCGGCCCCCGTGGCGGAGCAGGTGGACCTGATGCTGCAGGTCTCGGACAACTACCTGGCTGAAACCATGGGCCGCATGGCGGCGGTAGCCACGGGACGGCCCGGAAGCAATGACGGCGCCACGGCCGCAGTCACTGCCGAGCTTGCGGCCGCCGGCGTCACCCCCGACGCCGTGAAGCTGGTGGATGTGTGCGGCCTGGCCATGGGCAACCAGGTCACTGCCCGCCAGTTCACGGACGTGGTGCGGGCCATGACCACCGGCGCTGATACCAGGCTTCGCGCCGCGCTGGACGGATTCCCGGTTGGCGGATTGTCGGGCACGTTGGACACCCGTTACGGGGATGCCACCACCTCCGGCGGCGCCGGGCTGGTCCGTGCCAAGACCGGGACCCTGAATACCGTGCTGGCGCTGAGCGGCTATGTTGTTGACTCCGACGGTCGGCTCCTGGTGTTCTCCTTCATCGGCAACGGCCTGACGCCCGGAGCTGCCGGCAACAAGGTGGCGCTGGACCGGGCAGCTACCGCGCTGGCGGGCTGCGGCTGCCGCTAACGCGGGCTTGCGGTGGTCCCCAGCAGCGCGGCCATGACGACGGCGGCCAGCACCGACCTCCAGCCCGTGCGCGGGCCGATGGTCAGGGGAGCGATGGGACGGTAGGGGATCATGGTGTCCTCCTTCGATGGTTATGACCGGCCCTGTCCCGCATGTACGGCCCTGTCCCGCATGAACGGTGCGGGGCAGCAACGGTTGTGCGGGTTCGGGCCGCTCCTGGACAGGAAGGTTGCCCTGCGGTTTCCAGCCTGCCCGGCGGGTCTGGGACAGCGCTTTCGCCCTCCTGTGCAGCGGCTGTGGAAGTTTCGCCGGTCAGCGAACTTAAGGACGATCCCCGGCCTGCTGTGTTCTGATGGGAACCATGGAGTCCACTGCGCGCGAGTCCGCATCGACGTTGTCCCCAACAGCCCAGTCCGACCAGGCGCAAGCCCTGATCAACTGGGACCTCGCTGCCTCTGCCGCGGCGAGGCTGGCTCCGGCCGGGCCCGTGCTCGACGGAAAAGCCATCGGGGAGGCGGTGGACAGCCTGCGCCGGCTGGCGTACGCATCCGTGCCGCACGTCCACGAAATCACCGGGCTGGAAGCGGCCCGCGACCTGCGCGACTCCTCCGTGCTGGTGGTGGACCGGGCGTCCTGGGCCAAGGCCAACACCCAAAGCTTCGCGGTGATGCTCAAGCCCGCCATGCAGAAGATGCTGGACACCCGGCGCGGAAACCTCAGCCCCGCGGCCGCCCAGGTCAGCGGCGCCATTACCGGCAGCCAGTTGGGGGCCGTCCTTGCCTTCCTGTCCAGCAAGGTCCTGGGCCAGTACGATCCCTTTGCGGCCCTGGCGGAGAACTCCACGGCCCCTGCTGCCGGCCGGCTCCTGCTGGTGGCGCCGAACATCGTCTCGGTGGAGCGCGAACTCAACGTCACGCCGGAGGATTTCCGGCTCTGGGTGTGCCTGCACGAGCAGACGCACCGGGTGCAGTTCGCGGCAGCGCCGTGGCTGCGCCACCACATGCTGGAGCAAATCGACGAACTCAGCGGGCACCTCCTGGGCAACGTCGATTCCCTGATGGAGCGTGCCTCGGCCGCCGCGCGTTCGCTGAAGGACCGCTCTGCCAGCGGAAACACGCCGGGCCGCGGCGCCATCCTGGACCTGCTGCAGGACCCCGAGGAAAAGGCCGCCATCTCGCACCTCACCGCCGTGATGAGCCTGCTCGAGGGGCACGCGAACGTGGTGATGGATGCCGTGGACGCGAGCATCGTGCCTTCCGTGAAGACCATCCGGCAGCGTTTCAACGACCGCGGCAAGGACCGCGGCGTGATCGAGAAGTTCATCCGCAGCCTCCTGGGCCTGGACGCCAAAATGCGCCAGTACTCCGACGGCGCCCGCTTTGTCCGCGCGGTGGTGGACGTGGCCGGCATGGAGGGCTTCAACAAGGTGTGGGACTCGGTGGACCACCTTCCCACCGAGCCCGAGATCCACGACGCCAAGCTGTGGCTCGACCGGATGGGCCTCTAGTTGCCTTCAGAGGTACCGGTGGGCGCCCCGGCGGCTGAAGGACAGGGTGCGCGGAGCGGCCGACGCCGGCCCGGCAGGTTGGCGCCCGTCGTTGGCACTGCGCGCAAACTGCTGCAGAACGCCCTGGCCGGGGCCGGCTACCCACGCCACGTCCTCGTAGCCTGCAGCGGCGGGCCGGACTCCCTGGCGCTCGCCGCCGTCGCCGCGTATTTTGGCCGCCGCGGACACGTGGACGGCCACCCGCTGACCCTTGGCGCCGTGGTGGTGGACCACCAGCTGCAGGAGGGATCGGGCGATATTGCCGCCCGCACGGTGGAAGCACTGCAGGATTTGGGCCTGCATCCGGTGGAAATCCGTACCGTTACGGTGGCCGGTGCCGGCATGGGCCCCGAAGCCGCCGCCCGTGAAGCCCGGCATGCCGCGCTTGAGGCCGCAGCCGCAGACCAGGGCGCGGAGGCAATCCTGCTGGGGCACACCCTGGACGACCAGGCCGAACAAGTACTGCTGGGCCTGGCCCGCGGCTCCGGCACGCGGTCCCTCGCAGGGATGCGGCCGGCACGTCCTGGAACCGGAAATGCCGTCCTCCTGCGCCCCTTCCTGGAACTCCGGCGAGCGGACACCGAGGAAATCTGTGCCGTGGAGGAATTGGATCCCTGGCACGATCCCACCAACTCCGATCCCGCCTTCGCGCGGTCACGGACCAGGGTGGAAGTCCTCCCGCACCTTGAGGAAAAACTCGGTCCCGGCGTCGCCGAATCCCTGGCCCGGACAGCCGCCATCCTGCAGCTGGACGCCGACTACCTGGAGGATGTGGCGGGGAGCACCTACGCGTCCCTGGTGGAACGGGACGGCAGCGGACTGGGCCTGCCGGAGGAGGCGCTGCGGGCGCTGGCACCGGCCATCAGGTTCCGTGTGATTGCCAAGGCAGCGGCCGACGCCGGCGGGCAGCAGCCCAGCTACCGGCGCCTTTTGGCGGCAGAAGGGCTGCTCCGGCGGCAGGGCTCGGCCGGACCGGTGGAGCTTCCCGGCGGCGTGAGTGTGTACCGGTTGTCACTGGCGCAGCTGGAGGAATCGAAGGACGCGGCCGCTCCCGGGGCTCCGGGCGGCGCCGCTTCCGTTCCCCGCGAACCCGCGCGCTGTGGGAAGCTAGTATTCCGGCCTCAAAAACCGCCCGCAAAATAGTCGCACCCCGCATCTAAACAGGAGCCATTGGTGGATTCAAACGACGTCCAGGCAGATCTCAAGCACGTTCTCTACACCAAGGAACAGATCCAGCAGCGGATCACCGAACTCGCCGCGCAGATCGACAAAGACTACGAAGGACGCGAAATCCTCATTGTTGGCGTCCTCAAGGGCGCCGTCATGGTCATGGCTGACCTGGCCCGGGCACTGCACAGCCACATCTCCATGGACTGGATGGCCGTTTCCTCCTACGGCTCGGGTACGCAGTCCTCCGGCGTGGTGCGGATCCTCAAGGACCTGGACACCGACCTGATGGGCAAGGATGTGCTGATCGTCGAGGACATCATCGATTCCGGCCTCACGCTGTCCTGGCTCAAGACCAACCTGGAATCCCGTGGCACCGCGTCGGTGGAAATCTGCACCGCGTTCCGCAAGCCCACCGCCGCGAAGGTGGAGATCGACGTCAAGTACGTGGGCTACGACATCCCCAACGAGTTCGTGGTGGGCTATGGCCTGGACTACGCGGAAAAGTACCGCAACCTGGACTTCGTGGGCACCCTGGCGCCGCACGTCTACGAGTAACCCCTTCCGCGCGAACATGGCGGTTCACGGCAATGTTGCCGCCCGGGACTGCCATGAAATGCCATCCCGCAGTGGCCTTGGTGAGGTCCGGGAAGCGTGAGCAGCAGCAGCGTGGGCATCCGGGACGTGGCGCGGGACTCCGGCGTCCCGGCCACCAGGGTCCCGCACGCCCTCAATGACGTGCCTTTCGTCCTGTCAGTCCCGAAACCTGCGGGAAAGTACGGACGACGGCGGTCGGCTGGGGTACGGCCCCAACCGCCTGGCGCGCGCCCTCTTTTGCTGCAGTGACCGCTCACGCGTGCATCCGTGGGGCCCGCCCCGCACCGGGATATCGCAGCTTTGACGCGGCATTCTGCGGACTGCCGCACCATCTACGCCCACAGGGAACTTTTGCTTTTCGCTATGCGTGATTTACTCCGGACGGTGTATAGCTAGAAGCTGACGCAGCACCATCACGCGCGCAGACTACTCGCCGTGAAGCACTACCGGAAGGGACGGGGCCAGCCCCCGAACAGATGAAAGCTAAGAACTTCTTCAAAGGCCCGGGCATCTGGATCGTCGTTGTGGTCGGTCTGCTCCTTGTGGCTTTTGCAACGCTCGCCCCCGGCGGTGCGGCCCGGATCGACACGGACAAGGGCCTGGAACTGCTCTCCAGCAACAAGGTGGAGCAGGCCAAGATCTTCGACGGCGAGAACCGCGTTGACCTCACGCTGAAGGACAACCTGCAGGTGGACGGGCAGGACAAAGGCAAGAGCGTCCAGTTCTTCTTCGTCGATGCCCGTGCGCAGGACGTGGTGAAGGCTGTCACCGATGCCAAGCCCGCACAGGGCTTCACCGACCAGCCGATCGAAAGCAACTGGTTCTCCGGCCTGCTGTCCCTCCTGATCCCCGTCATCCTGCTGGGCGCCCTCTTCTGGTTCCTGATGACCCGCATGCAGGGCGGCGGCTCCAAGATCATGCAGTTCGGCAAGTCCAAGGCCAAGATGGTCAGCAAGGACATGCCGCAGGTCACCTTCGCTGACGTTGCAGGTGCTGATGAGGCCGTGGAGGAACTCCAGGAGATCAAGGAATTCCTGCAGGAACCGGCCAAGTTCCAGGCCGTGGGAGCCAAGATCCCCAAGGGTGTCCTGCTCTACGGCCCCCCGGGCACCGGTAAGACCCTGCTGGCACGCGCAGTTGCGGGCGAGGCAGGGGTTCCCTTCTTCTCCATCTCGGGCTCCGACTTCGTGGAAATGTTCGTCGGCGTCGGCGCCTCCCGCGTCCGCGACCTCTTCGAACAGGCCAAGGCCAACTCGCCGGCAATCATCTTCGTGGATGAGATCGACGCCGTCGGCCGCCATCGCGGCGCCGGCATCGGCGGCGGCAACGACGAACGCGAGCAGACCCTCAACCAGTTGCTCGTGGAGATGGACGGCTTCGACGTAAAGACCAACGTGATCCTCATCGCCGCCACCAACCGGCCCGACGTCCTGGACCCGGCCCTGCTGCGCCCCGGCCGCTTCGACCGCCAGGTGTCCGTGGAAGCGCCGGACCTGATCGGCCGCGACCAGATCCTGCAGGTGCACGCCAAGGGCAAGCCGATGGCTCCCGGGGTGGACCTGAAGGGTGTGGCGAAGAAGACGCCCGGGTACACCGGCGCCGACCTCGCCAACGTCCTTAACGAGGCCGCTCTGCTCACCGCGCGTTCCAACGCCAACCTGATTGACGACCGCGCCCTGGATGAGGCCATTGACCGCGTCATGGCCGGCCCGCAGAAGCGCAGCCGCGTCATGAAGGAACACGAGCGCAAGATCACCGCCTACCACGAAGGCGGCCACGCCCTGGTGGCGGCGGCCCTTCGGAACTCCGCTCCGGTCACCAAGATCACCATCCTTCCCCGCGGCCGCGCCCTTGGCTACACCATGGTGGTCCCGGAAAACGACAAGTACTCCGTGACCCGCAACGAACTCCTGGACCAGATGGCCTACGCCATGGGCGGCCGTGTTGCTGAGGAGATCGTGTTCCACGATCCCTCCACCGGTGCCTCCAACGACATCGAGAAAGCCACCGGAACCGCACGCAAGATGGTCACCGAGTACGGCATGAGCGAACGCGTCGGTGCTGTCCGCCTGGGCCAGGGCGGCGGCGAACCCTTCCTGGGCCGCGACGCAGGGCACGAGCGGAACTACTCTGACCAGATTGCCTATGTGGTGGACGAGGAAGTGCGCCGCCTGATCGAGCAGGCACATGACGAGGCCTACGAAATCCTCACCGAGAACCGGGACATCCTGGACTACCTCGCCTTGGAGCTGCTGGAGCGGGAGACCCTCAACCAGGCCGAGATTGCCGACATCTTCCGTGACGTCCGCAAGCGGGACTTCCGCGAGGTGTGGCTGTCCAAGGAAACCCGTCCCGTCCAGCTGACCGGACCGGTGGAGAGCCGCCAGGAGCGGGCTGAACGGGAAGCGCAGGAGGAAGCGAAGAAGGCGCGCCTTGACGAGCCGCTGGACGCCCAGCCCCCGCACCCGCAGGGCGTTTCGGAGGATGCTCCGTTTCACGGAGGCACCCCCGACTCGGGGCCTGACACCCTTCGCGGCTAAGCTTTCCTTGTGACTTCCTTCGACGACGACGACGTTTCCGACTCCGCCGCCTACCCGGCGGAGGACGGTTCCCACCACTCCAAGCGCGAAAAGGTGGACCGGCCACGGATTGAGGCGGCCGTCCGCGAGATCCTCCTTGCCATTGGCGAGGACCCGGACCGCGGTGGCCTCGTGGACACCCCGAAAAGGGTTGCGAAGGCGTACGCCGAGGTGTTCGCCGGACTGCATCATGATCCTGCGGACGTCCTGTCCACCACCTTCGACCTTGACCACGAGGAACTGGTCCTGGTCAAGGACATCCCCTTCTACTCCACGTGCGAGCACCACCTGGTGCCGTTCCATGGGGTGGCCCACGTTGGCTACATCCCCTCGCACGACGGAAAGGTGACCGGGCTGAGCAAGCTGGCCCGGCTGGTGGACATCTACGCCCGCCGCCCCCAGGTACAGGAGCGGCTGACTACCGAAATTGTCGAAGCGATGGTGCAGCACCTCAAACCCCGCGGTGCGATCGTCGTCGTTGAATGCGAGCACATGTGCATGTCCATGCGCGGCATCCGCAAGCCCGGAGCGAAGACCGTCACCAGTGCGGTCCGCGGGCAGCTTCATGACCCGGCCACCCGTGCCGAAGCCATGAGCCTCATCCTCGGAAGGTAACCACACACCATGGATTCACTCGCTGCAGCCCCTGGAACGGGGCCCGCTACGTCCCCGCTGCCCATCCTGCGCAAGCCCCGCCCGGCTGCCCGCTTTGAGGACCTCCCCACCGGCCGCACCCTGGTGATGGGCATCCTGAACGTCACCCCGGATTCATTCAGCGACGGCGGCAAGCACGCGACGGCGGACACCGCCATCGCGGCAGGCCTGCGGATGTTCTACGCAGGCGCGGACATCATCGACGTCGGGGGCGAGTCCACCCGGCCCGGCGCCGACGACGTCACCCCGGACGAAGAGCAGCGCCGCGTCCTGCCCGTGATCGAAGCCCTGGTGAAAGCCGGCGCGCTGGTCAGCATCGACACCACGCATGCCTCCACCGCAGCCGCTGCCCTGAAGGCCGGCGCGGCCATCATCAATGACGTCTCCGGGCTGACCATCGAACCGGAGATGGTGGAGCTCGTGGCGGCCTCCAAGGCACCTTATGTCCTCACGCACCGCCGGGGCGACGCCCGGACCATGAACTCGCTCGCCGAATACACGGACGTGGCCGGGGAAGTCGTGGCGGAACTCGCAGGAGTACGGGACAAGCTCTACGCAGCCGGTGTCAGCCGGGAACAGATCATCATCGATCCGGGCCTGGGGTTCGCCAAGAACGACGCCCAGAACTGGGAACTGCTGCAGAACCTGGACCAGCTGGACAGCCTGGGCCACAAGGTCCTGGTGGCTGCCTCCCGCAAGCGCTTCCTCGGCACCCTGCTTACGGTGGCCGGGAAGTCTGCCGCTCCTGACGAGCGGGACAGCGCCACGGCCGCAATCACAGCCATCAGCGCCTACCGCGGGGCCTGGGCCGTCCGCGTGCACGACGTCGGTTCCAGCCTTGACGCGGTCAAGGTGGCTGCGCGCATGGCGGCGGCACCCACAACACAAGCCGTACCCAAAACGCAATAGGGCCGGGGGACCCATGGACAGGATTACGCTGACCGGAGTGACCGCCGTCGGCCACCACGGTGTCTTCGATTTTGAACGCCGGGAGGGCCAGCCCTTTGTTGTGGACGCCGTGCTCTACCTGGACTTCACCGAAGCGGCGCAATCCGACGACGTCCGGGACACCGCCCACTACGGTGAGGTGGCGCAGCGTATTACCGACTGGATCACCGGGGAGCCCCTGAACCTCATTGAGGCCCTCGCGGTGCGGATCGCCGACTGCCTCCTGGCCGAATTCGCACTCCAGGCCGTGGACATCACCGTCCATAAACCGCAGGCGCCCATCGAGGTCCCCTTCGGTGACGTGGCCGTTACGGTGCACCGCGAGCGGGAACCCGCCGCCCCTGCGCTGTCCGGTGCGCAGGCATGAACGGGATCTACACCAAGGCCGTGCTGGCCCTGGGCAGCAACCTTGGTGAACGGAACGAGACCCTGACAGAGGCTGTGGCGGACCTGGTGGATCCGCCCGAAGTACGGCTCCTCGCCGTCTCGCCCATAGTCCAGACCAAGGCCGTGGGCGGCCCTGCCGGCCAGCCGGACTTCCTGAACATGGTCATTACCGTGGAAACCAGCCTCACCCCTGCCGAACTGCTGGAACATTGCCAGGCCGTGGAGAACAAGCACCTCCGCGTCCGCGAGGTCCGCTGGGGGCCGCGGACGCTCGACGTCGACATCATCACCTACGGTGAGCTCCGCAGTGACGACCCCGCCCTGACCATCCCCCACCCCCGGGCTGCGTCACGTGCTTTCGTCCTCTACCCGTGGTCGCTCATCGAACCCGCCGCCACGCTGAACGGCGAACGGATCAGCTCCTTGGCAGTCCAGGCGGACGATTTCAAGGACCTTGCCCCGTTCGACGGGTTCGGGGACTTTGACGGAATGCCGACGGCCGGAGCGGTGGAGGAGAGATGAAGCCCATCAACCCGCTGCGCCTGCTGCTGATCTGCGTCATCCTTGCCATCGCGGGCTGGTCAGCCACGGTTGTCACCAGCCGGTACAGCATGGCCACGCCTGTCCTGCCTGCCACCGCGCTGGCCACCATGGGCGTCATCGTCATCATCACCCTGATCCTGGGTATCCGGATCCTGAGGTGGCGGAACAGCCACCAGCCCAACAGCAAGACGAAGAAGACGCAGCTGGATCCCCTGCTGGCCGCCCGGACCCTGATCCTGGCGCAGGCGTGCGCCTACGCCGGATCGGTGCTGCTGGGATGGCATGTGGGCATCTTCCTGGACCAGTTGCGGATCTGGAGCCTGCGCAGCGACCAGGGCATCACCTGGCTCGCCCTCGCCATGGCGGGCGGCGGCCTGGTGATGATCGTGGTGGGGCTCGTCGTGGAGCGGTTCTGCAGGATCCCGCCGGAAGACGGCGACACCAACACGGTTGACGGGAAGAAGGGCCGGCCTGCCCGCGGGGAAGCCGCTGGGGAAGGCGAATATGCGTACCGAGGCGATTGACCCGCCGGGTATCAACTGGCAGCGGGTGTCACCGAAATACGTCACCGTCCGCCTGGTGGAATGGGCGCTGGCCAACATCGCCGCGGTACTGGTCCTGTCCGCGCCGCTGGTGTTCGTCCTCCTGGGATGGTGGCGGTGGCCGCCGCTGTGGCTGGCCACCACTGTTCCGGCCGCCACCCTGCTGCTTGCCTTATGGCGGCTTGTCCTCATCCCCCGGCAGGTCCGGGCCATCGGCTACGCCGAGCGCGACGAGGACCTCCTGGTCAGGAGCGGCATCTTCTTCCAGCGCACCATGGCCGTCCCGTACGGACGCATGCAGTATGTGGACATCGCCGTGGGACCTGTGGAGCGGAGCATGGGCCTGTGCACCGTCAAGCTCCACACAGCGTCCCCGGGCACCAATGCGCGCATCCCCGGCCTCCCGGCGTCGGAAGGCGCCCGGCTCCGGGAACAACTGGCCGCCCGCGGCGAAGCCAGGCTGGCAGGACTGTGACCACTGACGGCCAGCTGCCCGGCCCGGCGCTGCCGCCTGCCGGTACCGGCCCGGAAGCCACGGGAACGCCCGACGGCGAATGGCTGCGTGTGCATCCCGCCTCACCTTTCGTCCGCGGCTGGGTTGCACTGGCCGCCATCACGTTCTTCTTCGGCCGCGACCTGTTTGAGCGGACACTCCAGGGCCAGCCCGTCTTCGAGGACGGGTTCGCCCGCCGTGCACCATGGCTCCTTGGCGGCGGCGCCGCCGTGCTGGCCGTGGCAGTCCTGGGGTTCGTCCTGACCTGGTACTTCACCAAGTACCAGGTCTCCGGCGGCTATGTCCGGGTCAACACCGGCCTCCTCTTCCGCCAGCACCGGCAGGCACGCCTGGACCGGGTCCAGGCAATTGACATCGTGCAGCCCCTGCTGGCCCGCATCTTTGGCCTGGCCGAACTCAAGTTCGAAGTTGCCGACGCCGGTGAATCCGCCGTGCGCCTGGCGTACCTCAGGATCGACGACGCCCGCCAGCTGCGCGCCACCATCCTGGCCCGGGCCTCCGGTGCTGAGGCAAGCTTCGGTGCGGTCCCGGCGGCCGGCATCAACGCCGCGGCGCGTTCAGGTCCCGGCAGCCCATCGGCGGCGTCCTTTGACCCGTCCGCACCTGAGGCGCCCGAAATCCAGGTACTCAGCGTGCCGCCGTCGCGCCTTGTCGGATCGCTGCTGTTGAGCGAGCAAAGCTTCTTCATTGTGGTGGGCGGCTTCGCTTCCGTGGTCCTGTCTGCGCTGACGGACAACCGCGCTTTCTACTTCTACCTGGTGCCCGCAGCGCTGGGCCTTGCCGCCAGCTACTGGAACTTCTTCAACAAGGGCTACAACTTCACCGCGGCCGTCTCGCCGGACGGCATCCGGTTGCGCTACGGCCTGCTGGACACCCAGGCGCAGACACTTCCGCCGGGCCGGATCCAGGCTGTGAAGATTGCCCAGCCGCCGCTGTGGCGTCCGTTCGGCTGGTACCGGATGCAGGTGAACGTTGCCGGTTACGGGGCGTCCGGCAACGCCGTCGAAGGCAACACCCGGACCATCCTCCTGCCGGTGGGCAAGTTCGCCGACGTCCTCGCCATGCTCTCGCTGGTCCTGCCGGACCCCGGAACGGAACGCCCTGCGGAGGTGTTCGCGGCGGGGCTTATGGGCAGCGGTTCCGACGGCGGGTTCACCACCACGCCCCGGCGGGCCCGGCTGCTGGCGCCGCTGGCCTGGCGGCGGAACGGGTTTGCCGCCACGGACACGGCACTTCTGATCCGCTCCGGGCGCTGGTGGCGGGACCTTGTGCTGGTGCCCCACCAACGCACGCAGTCACTGGCGATCCATCAGGGGCCCGTGGCGCGCCGGTTCCGGGTGGCCGATCTGGTCCTGCACACGACAGCCGGTCCCGTTGCCCCGCGGCTGACCCAGGCGGGGCTGGACGAGGCCAGGCAACTCTTCGACGAGCAGTCGGCGCGGGCGCGGCTGGCCAGGAAGCGGCAAACCACCGAACAATGGTTGCGGCAGGTCGTTCCGGCAGTGGAACCCGCGGCCGTGCCGGACACACCCGTCCCCGGAGCGCCGCACCCTGGGACACCAGCCAGTGAAGCCCGCACCCATTACCAACAGGAAGGCCAGACGCATGGCTAAGCCCGGACGCCTCGGCGTCGGAATCATCGGCGCCGGCAAGGTGGGCGCCGTGCTCGGCGCGGCCCTGCGCGCCGCCGAGCACGCCGTCGTGGGAGTGTCAGCCGTCTCCGACGCCAGCCGGGACCGGGCCGAGGCACTCCTTCCCGGCGTGCCCATCCTTGAAGTGCAGGACATCGTGGAACGTGCGGAACTGGTGCTGCTGGCGGTGCCCGACGACGCGCTGCCGGACTTGGTGGAGGGGCTGGCGAAGCTAGGCGCCTGGCAGCCGGGGCAGCTCGTGGCACATACCTCGGGCCGGTTCGGCGTGGGCGTGCTGCATCCGGTCCGTGCCGCCGGGGCCGTGCCGCTGGCGCTGCACCCGGCCATGACGTTCACGGGCATGAGCCTGGACCTCACCCGGCTGCTCGACTGCACCTTCGGCGTGACGGCCGATGCCGCCATGCTCCCTATCGCGCAGGCGCTGGTGGTGGAGATGGGGGCGGAGCCTGTGGCCATCGCCGAGGCGGACCGGACGCTCTACCACGCGGCCCTGGCCCATGGTTCCAACCACCTGGTCACCTTGGTGGCACAGGCGTCGCAGCTCCTGCGCGAGGTGGGAGTGGAATCACCCGAGCGCATGCTGGGGCCGCTGCTGCGCGCCACCCTGGAAAACGCGCTGGCCTCGGGGGAGTCTGCGCTGACCGGGCCGGTGGCCCGCGGGGACGTGGGCACCGTTCGTGCGCACGCTGAGGCGTTGCGGGAGTTCGACGGCGGCGGCCACGGTGACGTGCTCGAGGCCTACCTTGCAATGGCCCGCGCCACTGCCCTGCGCGCTGAAGGGCGCGGCCTGCTGAAACCCGACCAGCTGAAGGGGCTGCGCGAGGCCCTCGATTCGAAGGAAGACTGAATGCCCATTCAACTCGTCACCACCGTGGCCGGCCTGAAAGCCGAAAGCGCCCGTTTGCTCGGCGCGAAACAGGGTGTTTCCCAGGGGCTTGTGCCCACCATGGGCGCACTCCACGAAGGCCACGCAACGCTGGCGCGCACCGCCGTCGAGCAGAACGATGTGGTGGTGGCCAGCATTTTCGTCAACCCGCTGCAGTTCGGCGATGCCGTTGACCTGGACCGCTACCCGCGGACGCTCGACGCGGACCTCGCCCTGCTCGAGGAGCAGGGCGTTGACCTCGCGTTCGCGCCCTCCGTGGACGAGGTCTATCCCGGTGGTGAACCCCTGGTGCGGATCACTTCCGGCCGCCTCGGGGATAAGTGGGAGGGCGCCTCGCGGCCCGGCCACTTTGACGGCGCACTCACTGTCGTGGCAAAACTGCTGCACTACGGCACACCGGCGGCCGGCCTCCCCGCCGGCCCTGCGGGTTCTGCCGCCGGCAGCCTGCCGGCGTACCGGGCCTACTTCGGGCAAAAGGACGCCCAGCAGCTGGCCCTGGTCCGGCGGATGGTTTCCGACCTGAACTTTCCGGTGGAGATCGTGGGCGTGCCAACGGTGCGCGCAACGGACGGGCTGGCGCTGTCCAGCCGGAACCGCTTCCTGTCCGACGCCGAGCGGGACGCCGCGCTGGTCCTGTCCAGGGCCCTGCGGCTGCTGGAGCAAAGGGCGAACGCCCATGAGCCGCTGGACCTCGACTCCGCGCTGGCGATGGTGGAATCGCAGCCCCTGGTCTCGCTGGACTACTTTGACGTAGTGGACCCGGGCACCCTTGAGCCGCTGGCGGAGAACTGCCGGGAAACGCCCTTCCGCGGCGAGGCCCTGGCGCTCATCGCCGCCAAGGTGGGCCCGGTGCGCCTGATCGACAACGTGCCACTGAGTTCGTAACTGCTGCTCATAGCTGCCACGCCGGCCCGGCGCACGCCCGGGTGCCCCGTTACAGGCCTGAGTGGTCCCGGTTGATCATGAGCTGTTCGAGCAGCGCGCGTTCAGGCCTGCCCGGGTTCCTGGCGACGCAGCGGCGAAGGCGGGCCCGGGCGAGTTCTTCACAGGGATCCTGGCCGCCAAGCAGCTCATCGATGATTTCCTGCGCCTGCCACCGCAGCGACTCGATAGCGAACTGCCTGACCTCTTCGGGCGTATCACTGGACATCCAGGGATCCGGATCCGACGGGACACTTTGGAACATCCGCTCTGCTGACATTGGGGCCTCCTTGCTCCAAACCGGCGGACCCTTGGGCGCGCCTTGCGGTGTTCTAAAGAACTGCGTAGGAGAAACACTACAGCGGGCAAGACCAGTCTGTCTCCCCTGAAGTAGACTCCAAGTCCTATGAGCACAGAGGCGAAGGTCCCGATATCCGATTCCTCTTCCGTGGCTCCGGCGGCGGAGGGCAACACCAATTCCGTGGAGCGGATCCTCTCGGTGGCCTACGAGCTGTTTTCGCGCAGGGGAATCCGGGACGTGGGTGTCAATGAACTCATCGAGCGGTCAGGCGTGGCCAAGGCCACCTTCTACCGGCATTTCCCGTCAAAGGACTCGTTGGTCCTGGCCTTCCTGGAGCAGCGGGACAAACTGTGGACTGTTGAAGCGATCGTGGCCCAGGCCCGGGGCCGGGGACAGACGCCGGTGGAGCGGCTGCTGGCAATCTTCGATGTCCTGGGGGAATGGTTCCGGCGCGATGACTTCGAAGGGAGCACCTTCACCCAGGTCCTGCTGGAGATGGGACCGTCCCACCCCTTGGGGCAGGCCAGTATCAACTACCTGGCAAAACTCCGGAGCCACGTACAGGCGTTGGCCGAAGAAGCCGGGCTTGTGGACCCGGACGGGTTCGCGCGTTCCTGGCAGATCCTGATGAAGGGTTCCATCATCTCGGCAACCGGCGGTGACCTGGACGCCGGGAAGCGTGCCCAAGAGATGGCTGTCTGGCTGATCGAGCACCACAGGGCATAGCGGCTGGCTCTCCAGGACGGGCTTCAGCACCGACCGTGACAGCCTACGGCCGGGCCCCTATGGCGTCCGGGAACAGGGCGAATGAGGTGGCGAGGAATTCGGCCCAGACTGGATCGCTGGCCGGCAGGTCGTTGAGGTCCACGTATCTGGCGTCGTCTGGTTCCCACTGCGGAAGGTCTTCGGGGTGCGGGTCGAGGCACCGGCATTCACGGGGCACGGCCCACTGCGGCCATTGCGGCCAGGTTCCTGGTGGCCAGGGGGTTGGTTCGGCATCCTGTTGTTCGGCGTTGTAGTGCCTGCCTGTTGGTGAGGTCCAGCCGGGCGGATTGTTTTCGGTTGCGGGGTCGGGTGTCCATGGGCTGTGGTGCTTGAGCCGGTGGTGTTTGGGGCAGAGCTGTGCGAGGTTGCTGACGTTGGTGGTGCCGCCGTGTTCCCATGCTTTTAGGTGGTCGGTGTCGTTGTCGGGGGTGCGGTTGGTGCAGCCGGGAAAGGTGCACTTGGCATCCCGCATCCTGATCCAGCGTTTGATGGTTTCGGTGAGCCGGTAACGTGTGCGGCCGATTTCCAGTGCTGCCCCGTTGCGGGGGTCGACGAGGACCCGGTAGAAAGAGTCCGCCCCGTCCGCGACCAGCCGCCGTGCCACGGATGCCGGGATCGGCCCGAAACCATCCAGTACGGCGGCCTCGTCGGTGAGGCCGAGGAGCGAGAACACCGGCACGATGACCAGGACATCGGCCCGCGGCGCAGGGACCTTCCCGATCTCTGTGGGTTTCCCGGTTTGTGTGGTGTGCCCGGCGCCGAGGAGCAGGGATGCGGCGATGTCGGGGCGGAGTTGGGTGAGGGTGCGCTCTTCGTCCGGTCCCTGCAGGCCACGGGCGATAGCGGTGGTCCGGTTCCAGATGGCGCACGCGGTGTCCCCGGGCAGGCAGAGGGAGACCCAGGCCATGCCGTCCTTGTCCGGGGTGTATTCCATCCGCCGATCCGCCACGCCCTTTGCATGGCGCTTCTCGATCGATTCCGGGTGGTGGCGTTCCCGCCACCCACGGACCTTGGCCCGGAACCGTGACGGGACGAGTTCGCCGGGGGCGGCACCCCGGGCGGGGTTCGGCGCAGCCGGGTCGAAGAAGTGCGCCACCAGAGACGCCGCGCCCTCGGAGGTGAGGCCTTCGCTTTCGTCGGCAATGATGCGGGCGTGCTGCCAGGACAACACGCCGGCGGCCAGTGCGTCCATGACGGGTGGCAGGGAACAGATCCGCCGTGACTGCTCCACTAAAGCGCCCGCGGCCGCGGAACTGATGGTCAGGACTCCCGCGATCTCCTCCACCACGGACATGTCAGCGTACGTGCGGTCCTGTACGGATGCGTCCGGCGGCGTCATCGCCTGCTGGAACTCAACGGCCTCAGCGGCGTCCTGTGCCTTCACCGCAGCGAGCTGCGCCTCCAGCCGGGCCATAAGCTCCAGTTTTTCCAGCCTGATCCCATACCGTCGCTGCAATACATCTATACCGGCACCAACATCCACACCGGCAGCAACATGAGCCCCGGAAGCGAGGAAAGAGTCCTCTTTCTCCAACGCGTGCAGGGCAGCAACAGAGGCGTGGACACCCTCCAAAGCCACCCCAGCACCACCGCCGATTCCCATACCGACATCATCCAATGACCCACTGACATTTACGCCGGGAACCCTGGCCACCAAGGCCAACCCCAGCCAAAGGCGCCCAAGTCCAAAAAGCAGTGCGCCGCCGTCGTGCGCGTTCCCGCTGCGCGAATTACTTCCCGCGCCCCTAATACCCCCAGCGAAAAGGAATCTGCGCAGCGCAGATTCCTTTTCGCGCGCAGCAGCCGACTCGGGTACGGGGAGTCGATGCAGATAGTCAGCTTGCTTATTACTTTTGTCTTTCCTAGGCTGGAATGCGTCAGGCAATCAACTCTCGAGCGGGACCCGGCGCGCCCAAAGGCCGGCCGGCCCACTCCAGCGAGGAGGAACAATGTCAGAGCACAGCATCGCAGGCAAGAAGGTCGCATTCCTGCTGACTGACGGAGTGGAGCAGGTAGAGCTCACCAGTCCCTGGCAGGCAGTGAAGGACGCCGGCGGCGAGCCCACCCTGGTGGCGCCGAAGAACGGCAAGCTGCAGGGCTACAACGGCACGGAGAAGGGCGACACGTTCGACGTTGACCTGACTGTCGCGGAAGCGAACGCCTCGGACTTCGACGCGCTGGTACTCCCGGGTGGCGTGGTGAACGCCGACCACCTTCGCGTCGACAAGGACGCCCAGAGCTTCACGCGGAGCTTCTTCGAGCAGCACAAGCCCGTGGCATCGATCTGCCATGGACCGTGGCTGCTCATCGAGGCCGGAGTCATCCGGGGCAGGAATGTCACGTCCTACTTCACGCTCGAAACCGACCTGAAGAACGCGGGCGCCAACTGGACGGACCAGGAAGTGGTGGTTGACCAGGGCCTGGTGACCAGCCGGAACCCTGATGACCTCCCGGCGTTCAACAACAAGCTGGTGGAAGAAATCTCCGAAGGCCAGCACGCAGGGCAGACCGCCTAAAGCAAATCCCTAATGTTCCCTCAGGGGTAAAAAGAACCCATGCGGAGGAATTACTCCAGCGGGTAGAGTGTTGGAATCTGCAGCGGCGCCGACCGCGCACCACTCTTAAAACACCCCTGAGGGAACACCCATGTCTACCGAAGTCTCTCCGAACGCCAGCGGACAGCCCGCCCCTGACCAAGGACTCGGCGAAGGAGTCCGCCAAGGAACCCTGCCCGCCGCCCCGGAGAAGATGTCCCGGGAGTCCGTGACCATCATCAGCACGCTGCTGGTGGCGACGTTCGTGGTGATCCTCAACGAGACCATCATGAATGTTGCCCTGCAGCGGCTCATGGTGGACCTCCGGGTGGACGCGCCCACCGTCCAGTGGCTGTCCACAGGATTTATGCTCACCATGGCCGTGGTCATTCCCACCACCGGCTTCATCCTCCAGCGCCTCTCCACGCGGGCCGTCTTCATGCTGGCCATGGGCCTGTTCGCGGGCGGAACAACACTGGCCGCGGTGGCCCCCGGATTCGAGGTCCTGCTCCTGGCACGGATCGTCCAGGCCGGTGGTACCGCCATCATGCTGCCGCTGCTGATGACCACCATCCTCACCCTGGTCCCGCTTGCCAAACGTGGCGCCGTCATGGGCAACGTGAGCATTGCCATCTCGGTGGCACCGGCCATGGGCCCCACCGTCTCCGGGCTGATCCTTGAGCATTTCACCTGGCGCTTCATGTTCGTCTTCGTCCTGCCCGTGGCCCTCGCCGCGCTGGCCATCGGCGCCAAGTACCTTACCAACGTGGGTGAGGTGGAGAAGGGCAAGCTCGACGTCTTGTCCGTTGTCCTCACCGTCCCGGCTTTCGGCGGCCTGGTCTACGGGCTCAGTCAGATCGGCGGTGGCCACGGCGGCCAGGCGGGACCGGGTGCCGGTGCCATTGCGGCCCTTGTCATCGGCGTCGCAGCGCTCACGGTATTCGTACTGCGCCAGGTCCGGCTCCAGAAGGCCGCCGCGCCGCTGCTGGATCTTCGCGCGTTCAACTTCCGGATGTTCACCGTCTCGGTCCTGCTGATGGTGGTGGCCATGATGGCGCTGTTCGGCGGCGTCATCCTGCTCCCGCTCTACCTGCAGGAAGTCCGCGGCCTGGGGTCGCTCGAGACCGGCCTTGCGCTGCTTCCCGGCGGCCTGGCCATGGGACTCCTGGGCCCCGTCATCGGCCGCGCGTTCGACAAGGTAGGCCCGCTGCCACTCACCGTCACCGGCTCCATCCTGATGGTGGTTGCCCTTTGGCAATTTTCAATGCTCGACGCCGGCACAGCGGTTTGGTGGATCATCACCCTGCACGTGACGCTGAGTTTCGGCCTGGCGCTGCTGTTCACCCCGGCCTTCACCACAGGCCTGAACCCGCTGCCGCCGCACCTTTACTCCCACGGCTCCGCGATCATGAGCACCACGCAGCAGGTGGCCGGCGCGGCGGGCACGGCGCTGCTGGTATCCATCTTCGCTGTGGTGAGCGCGGCGTCGGGACTCGTCGCTGGGATGAGCGCCGCCTTCATGACGGCAACCGTCATAGCCTTTGCCGCCGTCGTACTGTCCGCGATGATGCGCAAGACCGAAGGTGCCGGCCCGGGCCACGGCGCAGGACATTAGCCAGCGGAGAAACACTGGCCGGCGAAGGACAATAGTCCAGCGCCGCACCGGCAGTACTTAGCCGGAGAAGAAGTCGCTCAGTTCCTTGATCAGCTTGTCCGGAGCCTTGATGGCGCCGTCGTGGCCGAAGCCGGGCAGGATGGTGTAGCTGGAGCCGGAGAGCACGTCGTGGATCTGGCCGCAGGCGATGCCGAAGTAGGCCGGGCTCTTTTCGCCCACCACGATCAGCGTCTCCAGGGGCAGTGCCTGGAACGGTTCGGCCGGCATGTCCGCGGCAATGATGGCCTTGATTTCGCGGACGCCGGTACGCATCAGCTCGCGCTGCTGCTTTCCTTCCGTGGTGCCCGCGGTCAGTTTGTTGGCGAGGGTCAGCATGGAGAGCGGCATGCGCGAGGAGAAGGAGCCGCCCGCTTCCAGGCCGCGCTGGATGACGGCCAGGGCGCGGTCATGGTCGCCGGCGGCGATGGCGCGTTCGTACTCGGCAATCCAGCTGGCAGTGACGCTGCCATTCACGGAGACTGCGGGATCGTAGACGGCGAGCCGTTCCACCGGGAGCGTCCGCGCGGCGTGCAGGGCAACTGCTCCGCCGAAGCTGTGTCCAAAGACGTCCGTGCTGGAGGTGTGCTTCATGACCGTGTCCAAGTCCCGGATGTCCACGTCCAGCGTGTAGTCCTCGGGCTGCGGCGACGACGAGCCGCGGCCGCGCCGGTTGAACGTGTGGACCGGCCGGCCCAGGGCGGCGCTCAACTTCTGGGCGAACTTCGTGTAGTCCGCGGCCGTCACCATGGAGGGCGGCACCACCACGACGCCGGACCCGGCCGACGCCAGTTCCGCGCCGGTGGAGAAGAGCTCAATCGTGCCGCCGTCGGGGGTCCTGATGTTCTCTCGCGTCATGCTCCGAGCCTAGCCGAGCAAGTGGTTGCAGGCATCCCGGAACCCGTCGGCTCAGGCCAGCCGGTCAATGAGGGACCGGCTCGCAGCGCGGATGGCCGGCAGCTTCCCGCCCAGCCCGCAGAGGATCAGGCCGGCATCGGCCGCCTGCATAGGCGAGTCCGGACCAACCGCCCCGTCCGCCCGGAGGTAGATCAGGGATTCGACCAGGCGGAAGGTGAAGTCGCCGCCGTCCGGTCCCGCCGCGGTGGCTGACAGGCCGCCGCCCAGCTCACCGTACAGGTGCCGGAGCTCCTGCCGGTCGTTCAGGAACCGGGCAAAGCGCGTACTCCGCACCTCCGGCAGGTGGTACAGGACGCCAAGGTTCCACCGGGCATTGCACAGCTGGGTGCCGTCATAAAGTGCGACGGCGTGCAGCCGGCTCCCAGCCGGGCCATCGGTTTCCGGGGTCCCGGCAGGGAGGGCCGCCACTGCGCGCGCGAACGTCAGGCCGCCGGACACCGTCCCCTCCAGCAGGTCCTCGAGGATGTCGTCCTTGGTTTTGAAGTGGTGGTAGAGGGACGACTGCCGGATTCCCACGGCATCCGCAATGGACCGGGTGGAGGTGCTGGCGAAGCCTTGCGTGGTGAAGAGCTCCGCCGCTGCGTCGAGTATTTCCTCGCGGGCGGTGGCACCTGGCCGCGAGGGCTGCTGGTGGCGGGGGCGGCCCGGTCCGGCTGAAGTCACGGCCCCATTCTTGCATTGCCGGGCGCGGCGGAAATGACGCCCGGACGTGGTGAGGGGACGGAAATCTGGCCGAAACAAGATGTCTATCCGCCTTTTACAGAGGCGAAACTGTTTGGGGACATCCCACTGGAAAACTATCAATTGACCGGTAATCAGCAGCCTTCGGCCGAGCGCTGCGGTGCCGGGAGGCTTTGCCCCCATGAACCCTTTCCAGCCCCGGAGATTCCCGATGACATCAACCGTCCTCCCCACCGTCCACCAGGACGATGCCGACCTGACGTCCCTTGGCTACCAGCCCACCCTCCACCGCAAGCTCGGCCGCTACGCTTCCTTTGCCGCCGGCTTCTCCTTCGTTTCCATCCTCACCACCATCTTCCAGCTCTTCGCCTTCGGCTATTCCTTTGCCGGACCCGCGTTTTTCTGGACCTGGCCCGTTGTCCTGGTGGGACAGCTGCTGGTGGCCCTGAACTTCGCCGAACTCGCAGCCCGCTACCCGCTCTCCGGAGCCGTGTACCAGTGGGCGCGCCGCGTCGGGGGAGAGGGCGTGGGCTGGTTCGCCGGCTGGTTCATGGCCATCGCGCAGGTGGTCACCGCCGCTGCCGCCGCCATCGCCCTGCAGGTGGTCCTGCCCCAGCTGTGGGACGGCTTCCAGGTGGTGGGCGGCGACCCCGCCCTCAACACCGTGACCGGGGCTTCGAACGCCGTGGTCCTGGGTGCCGTGCTCCTGGTGGCCACCACCATCATCAACTCGCTGGGCGTGAAGCTGATGGCGCACGTGAACTCCGTGGGCGTCACCTGCGAAATCGTCGGCGTCGCGGCTGTCATCCTGGCACTCGTCAGCGCCGCCCAGCGCGGACCGGACGTCGTTGCGGACACCACGGTGCTGCAGGGATCGGACCTCGGCGCCGTGGGAGCCTTCCTGGTCTCCGGACTCATGGCCGCCTACGTCATGGTGGGCTTCAACTCCGCCGGCGAGCTGTCCGAGGAAACCAAGGACCCGCGCCGCACCGCCCCACGGACCATCCTCTCCGCCCTGCTCATCTCCGGCCTCGGCGGCGCACTGATGATCATCACCGCCCTGATGGCCGCCCCCAGCCTGGACGACGGCCGCCTCGCCACCGAAGGCCTGCCCTACGTCCTCACCGCCGTCCTGGGCACCTTCTGGGGCAAGGTCCTGCTGGTGGACGTGGCCATCGCCATCTTCGTCTGCACCCTGGCAATCCAGACTGCAGGTTCCCGCCTGGTGTTCTCCATGGCCCGCGACGGCAAGCTCCCGGCGTCGCGCCTCCTTTCCTCCGTGCACCCCACCCGCGGCACCCCCATGTGGCCCTCGATCGTGATCGGCGCCCTGGCAGTGGGCGTGCTCGCCATCAACGTAGGCAACGCCGCCCTGTTCACCACCCTCTGCAGCGTCTGCATCGTGATGGTGTACCTCGCCTACCTCCTGGTCACCGTCCCGCAGCTCATCAACCGCCTCCGCGGCGACTGGGACCGGGTGGGACAGGCCATGCCCGCGGGCCTCTTCTCACTGGGCCGCTGGGGCCTGCCGGTCAACATCCTCGCAGTGCTCTACGGCGCAGTCATGGTGGTCAACCTCGCCTGGCCGCGGCCTGAGGTCTACGACCCTTCCGGTGAAAACGGGCTCCTCCTCTGGTCCGCGCCGCTGATGGTCACGGCCGTCCTGCTCCTGGGCCTCTGGGTCCGCGGCCGGAACCTCGCCGCGAAGGCCGGAGCGGCCAATCCCGGATCCCGCACAACATTCCACGACCTACAGGACTGACATGACACAGACCATCGAAACACCAGTTGCCGGTACCGCAACCACTGCCGGCGCCCGCGCCCACGCCCGGGAACAGCACGGCAAGACCGCGGAGAGCATGCGCTTCGTCCCGGCAGCTTCGGCGCCGGCCCGCCTGCTGGCCGGAATGCCCGACGGCGCGTCCCCCGTTTGGGCGGAGTCCCTCGCCTTTGGCCGCTACACCACCATGGTGCTGGCCCGCGGCACCCGGGTCCGGATCACCGATACCGCCGGCGATGCATGCGTACACACCCTTCTGTACCGGACCGGGGCCCTGCACGAACGCCTCAACATCGCCGATACCGTCAAGGTCCCGTGGCAGGCCTACCCCGCCACCGGCCACCCGCTGCTGTCCGACGCAGGCCGCCTGATGGCCACCATCGTCGCGGACACCTCCAGCCGGCACGACGCCCTGACCGGCGCCACCACCCTGGCAGGCAACACGGCCAAGTACGGGGCCGGGACCGTCCACAGCGCCTCACCGGCCGCCCGCGAACTGCTGACCCTGGGCGCCCTCAAGAACGGCCTGGGCACCCGGGACGTGGCGCCGTCGCTCTCGCTCTTCAAGGGCATCACCGTTGACCCGGCCGGAAGCATCACCTTCACCGGCAGCGCCGGGCCGGGCGCCGCCGTCGAACTCCTTCTCCAGATGGACGCGGTGCTGGTGCTCGCCAACACCGCCCACCCGCTGGATCCCCGCCCGGATTTCACCGGGACCGCCGTCGACATCCTCGCCTGGCACGCCCCGCAGGACCTGGACGCGCTGGCGGCAGGCAGCCTGTCTGGCCCGCTCAGCCCGGAACACCTGCAGGCCCTCCGCAACACCGAACACGACCTCACCGCAAGGAACGCCCGATGAACACCGTCATTGATACCCGCCCGGACGCTGCCCACACCGCCCTCGCTGCCGGCACCGTGATCCTGGATGAATTCGTCGAGGCCCGGGGTCCCTGGTCGGCCGTGGTGGCGGCCGGAGACGTGCTGACCATCGTGGACCTGGAAGGCAACCAGGCCGTGGACTGCCTGCTGTACGCCGCGGCCGACACCGCCGTGCGGTACTCCGCCGCCACCACGATCGCCGCGCAGCAGTCGATCGTCCTCACCACCGGCTCTGTCCTGCGGGCAGACACTGGCGCCGCCCTGATGACCGTTGTAGCGGACGAAGTGGGCGTGCACGACACCATCGGCGGCGCCTGCTCGCAGGAATCCAACACCCTCCGGTACGGCCAGCACACCCGCGAACAGCACGCCTGCGTGGAGAACTTCCTGATTGAGGGCTCCCGCTGGGGCCTCGGCAAGCGTGACCTTGTCTCCAACATCAACTGGTTCATGAACGTCCCCGTGGACCCGGACGGCGCCCTGGGCATCGTCGACGGACTCTCCGCCCCCGGCAAGCGCGTAGCCCTGAAGGCCGAGGTGGACACCCTGGTGCTGGTCTCCAACTGCCCGCAGGTCAACAACCCCTGCAACGGCTTCAACCCCACCCCCGTCCGCATGATCGTCACCCGGCCGGAGGCAGCCAAGTGAACAACTTCGACACCCTCCTGATCGCCAACCGCGGCGAAATCGCCTGCCGAATCATCGAATCCGCGAAGAAGCTGGGCCTGCGTACCGTGGCGGTCTTCTCCGAGGCGGACCGCGGCGCCAAGCACGTGCGGCTCGCCGACGAGGCAGTGCTCCTGGGCCCCGCCCCCGCCAAGGAGTCCTACCTCCGCGTCGACGCGATCCTGGACGCAGCGAAGGCAACCGGCGCCGGCGCCATCCACCCCGGCTACGGCTTCCTGTCGGAGGACGCGGCCTTCGCTGAGGCCGTGGAGGCAGCGGGCCTGGTGTTCGTGGGTCCCACCCCTGAGCAACTGCGGATCTTCGGCACCAAGCACACAGCGCGCGACGCCGCCCGGGCGGCCGAGGTGCCCATGATCGCCGGTTCCGGGCTGCTGGAGAATGTGGACGCCGCCGTCGAAGCCGGCAGGACGATCGGTTTCCCGCTCATGCTCAAGGCCACCGGCGGAGGCGGCGGCATCGGCATGACCGTATGCCGGTCCGAAACCGAGCTCGCTGAAAGCTTCCCCCGCGTGGCCCGCCTGGCCGGCGCCAGCTTCGGAACCGCCGGCGTCTTCGCCGAACGGTACGTCGAAAACGCCCGGCATATCGAGGTCCAGGTCTTCGGCGACGGCGAAGGCCGCGTGGTCAGCCTTGGCGACCGCGACTGCTCGCTGCAGCGCCGCCACCAGAAAGTCCTGGAGGAAGCTCCGGCACCGGACCTGCCCGGCGAACTCCGTGCGGAACTGCACCGCACCTCCCGGGCCCTCTGCGCTTCCCTTAACTACCGCTCCGCCGGCACCGTGGAGTTCGTCTACGATTCTGCCCGCCAGGAAGCCTCCTTCCTGGAAGTCAACGCCCGCCTCCAGGTGGAGCACCCCGTGACCGAGGCCGTCACCGGCGTGGACCTGGTGGAATGGATGCTCCGCCTGGCCCAGGGCGGGAACGCAGCGCGGGCTGTCCTGGACAACGTGCCGGCCGCGCTGCCGGTATCCGGCCACGCCGTGGAAGCCCGCGTCTACGCGGAGGACCCGGCCCGCGGGTTCCAGCCCAGCGCCGGAACCGTCACCAACGCCGCCTTCCCCGCGGCAGGAGCAGCGCGGGTGGACGCCTGGGTGGAAACCGGCACCGACGTTTCCACCAATTACGATCCCCTCCTGGGCAAGATCATCACCTCCGGCGCAAGCCGCGCCGAGGCCTTCGACCGGCTCGCCGCAGCCCTGGAGAACACCCGGATCGACGGCATCGAGACCAACTTAGGGCTGCTCCGGGCGGTCAGCGGCATGGACGTGGTCCGCAGCGTGGGGCACTCCACCAGCACCCTTGACAGCGTTGGTGACCCGGAGCCGCGCGTCACCGTGAACCGCCCCGGCCTGCAGACCAGCGTGCAGGACTGGCCCGGCCGCACCGGCCTCTGGCAGATCGGTGTCCCGCCCAGCGGCCCCATGGATGACCTGTCCTTCCGCCTGGGCAACACCGCCCTGGGCAATCCGGAGGGCGCGCCGGGCCTGGAGTTCACCATGACCGGCCCCAGCCTGACCTTCACCCACGCCACCACCATCTGCGTCACCGGGGCGGACGTGACGGTGACGGTTGACGGGGCAGAGGTGCCCGCCTGGACCCCGGTCACGGTGCCCGCGGGTGGAACGCTCGACGCCGGCACGGCCACCGGGAACGGCCTGCGCGGCTACATCCTGTTCCAGGGCGGCCTGGACATCCCGCAGTACCTGGGCAGTGCGTCCACCTTCACCTTGGGCCAGTTCGGCGGCCACGCAGGGCGGGTCCTGCGCGCGGGCGATGTGCTCCGCGCGGTCAAGGGCCCCGCGGGTCACGGCACCGAAACTGCGGTGCCCCTGGACAGCCGTCCGGCCCTCACCTCCACCTGGGAACTGGCCGTGGCCGAAGGCCCTCACGGTGCCCCCGAATTCTTCCAGCGCGAAGACATCGACGAGCTGTATGCCGCGGAGTACGAAGTGCACTTCAACTCCGCCCGCACCGGCGTCCGGCTGATCGGCCCCAAGCCCCGCTGGGCCCGGAGCGACGGCGGCGAGGCAGGCCTGCACCCGTCCAACATCCACGACACCGCCTACTCCGTGGGCGCCCTGGACTTCACCGGCGACACCCCCATCCTGCTCGGCCCGGACGGCCCCAGCCTGGGCGGCTTCGTCTGCCCTGTCACCGTGGTGACGGCCGAACGCTGGAAGCTCGGCCAGCTCCGGCCCGGAGACAAAGTCCGGTTCGTGCCCATCGAAGCCGGCCGGGCGCCGTCGGCCAAGGACCTGGGTCCGGGCCGCCAGCTCGTCCTCCCCGGCGGCGCTGACTGGCCAGCGAACCCGTCCACGCCAGCTCAGGTGGTCGGCCGCGCCGTCCCGCGCCCCGTCCGCGGGGATGGCGACGACGGCGTGCTGGGCCGGGTGCCGGAAGGTTCCGGCCGGCCCGCGGTCACCTACCGCCGGTCAGGAGACGACAACCTGCTGGTCGAATACGGCGAGATGGTCCTGGACCTTGGCCTGCGCGCCCGCGTCCACGCCCTGCACCAGCACATAGAGGCGCTTCGCGTGCCCGGCATCGTGGACCTCACCCCGGGTATCCGCTCCCTGCAGATCAAGGTGGACCCGTCCGTCCTGTCCACCACCCGGCTGCTGGACCTGGTCCAGCAGATTGAGGCCGCCCTGCCGGCGAGCTCCGAACTTGTGGTTCCCAGCCGTACGGTCCGGCTGCCGCTGTCCTGGGATGATCCTGCTACCCGCGAGGCCATTGAGCGGTATATGGCAGGCGTCCGGGACGACGCTCCGTGGTGCCCCTGGAACATCGAATTCATCCGCCGGATCAACGGCCTGGATTCGGTCAACGACGTTTTCGACACCGTCTTCAACGCCGAGTACCTGGTCCTGGGACTGGGCGACGTATACCTCGGCGCGCCGGTGGCCACTCCGCTGGACCCGCGGCACCGGCTGGTCACCACCAAGTACAACCCGGCCCGCACCTGGACCCCGGAGAACGCCGTGGGCATCGGCGGGGCGTACATGTGCATCTACGGCATGGAGGGCCCCGGCGGCTACCAGTTCGTGGGCCGCACCACCCAGGTGTGGTCGCGCTACGCGGACTCCGCTCCCTTCGAACCCGGGTCGCCGTGGCTGCTGCGCTTCTTCGACCGGATCTCCTGGTACCCCGTCAGCCCCGAGGAACTCCTGGACTTGCGGGCCGACATGGCAGCTGGTCGCGGCCGTGGCGTGGAGATCGAGGAGGGAACCTTCTCCCTTGCCGAGCATGAGGCGTTCCTGGCCGAAAACCGTGAGTCAATCGACCTGTTCCGGGAAAAGCAGGGCGCCGCCTTCGCCGTGGAACGGCAGGCATGGGCCGACGCCGGCGAGTTCGACCGGGCGGAGGCGCTCGCCGCCGCCGTCACTCCCGTAGTGGACGACGTGGACGTTCCCGACGACGGCGCACTGGTCTCCGCCCCCTTCGCGGCCAGCGTCTGGAAGGTGGACGTTGCGGCTGGGGACCACGTGGTCAAAGGCCAGCCGCTGGTGTCCCTGGAGGCCATGAAGATGGAAACAGTCCTCGAAGCGCCCTGCGACGGCGTGGTGCTCCGCGTCCTGCCCACCGCGGGTTCGCAGGTGGTGGCCGGCGAGGCAGTGGTGGTCCTTGGCGCCACCACTGAGCCTGCAGGGCTGGAAACGCTGGAACTGGAAGAGGCAGCAGTATGAGCACCAGAATCACCGGCAACGCCACCCGGCGCGTTAAGGCAGCGCTCGCCGCCCTTGAAGCCGTGGACCGGCCCGAAATCTGGATCACGCTGCGCGGCGGGGATGATCTCCTGGCCGAGGCCGCATCAATCGACGCCGCAGTGGCCGCCGGCGCGGACCTCCCCCTCGCCGGGCTCCTGCTCGGCGTGAAAAACAATGTGGACGTGGCAGGCATCCCCACCACGGCGGCCTGCCCCGGCTTTGCGTACAACCCGGACAAGGACGCCGAAGCCGTGGCCCGCCTCCGCTCCGCGGGTGCGCTGGTCCTGGGCGCCACCAACCTGGACCAGTTCGCCACCGGGCTGGTCGGCACCCGGAGCCCTTATGGCGCCGTCCGCGACTCGCGCCGCCCGGACCACATCTCCGGCGGGTCCAGTTCCGGGTCCGCCGTGGCCGTGGCACTGGGACTGGTGGACATCGCCATCGGGACTGACACGGCCGGTTCCGGGCGCGTCCCCGCCGGGCTGCAGGGCATTGTTGGGATCAAGGCCACGCTGGACGTCGTTTCCACGGCCGGCGTGGTTCCCGCCTGCCGGTCCTGGGACGCCATCACCATCTTTGCCCGAACGCTGGTCACCGCCGAGCTCGCCATGGGTGCCATGGCCGGCAACTCCCGGGCCTGGCCCGCGGACGTCCGGCTGGCTGCACCATCACGGCCGCGCGTGGCGTATCCGGCCACCCTGCCGGCCCTTCCGCCGGCATGGGCTGCCGAGTTTGGGCGGCAGGTCGACCGTCTCACGGCCTCCGGTGTGGAAATGGCCCCCATCGAATTCGACGACTTCCTCAAGGCTGCACGGCTGCTTTACGACGGCGGGCTGGTTGCCGAACGCCACGCCGCCGTGGGGAGCTTCCTTGAGGACTACGACGCCGGCACGGAAAGCCACGCTGGGATCGATCCCACGGTGGGCGGCATCATCCGGGCGGCCGGGACAGTGCCGGCGCACCAGTACGTGGCCGATACCGCCCGGCTGCAGGAACTGAAATCCAAGGCCATGGCCCGGCTCGAGGGCTTCGACGCACTGCTCATCCCCACCGCGCCGTTCCACCCCACGCTTGCCGAGGTGGCAGCGGATCCGGTGGGCGTGAACTCCTTGATGGGCACCTACACCAACTTCTGCAACCTGTTTGACCTGTGTGCCGTGGCAGTCCCTGCCGGGGAGGTGGACGGCGCCCAGTTCGGGCTCACGGTGGTGGGCCGGACCTTCGATGACGCCGTGGCCGCGGACATCGCCCGCCGCATCGAAGCCACCCCCGCCCCGCCTGCGCTCTTTGCCGCCGCGGCGGTGCCGGGCGGCGCCGGCCCGGAGGCAACCGCAGGAGCCGGCCAGCCGTCGTCGTCCGTTCCCTGGCCGGTGGCCGCGGGGGCAACGGCCGTGCCGCTGGTGGTGGTCGGCGCGCACCGGAAGGGGCAGCCGCTGGCGCAGCAGCTGGAAGAACGAGGCGCGTTCTGGGACGGCCCGGTCCGGACGGCTGCACGCTACCGGATGGTGTCGCTGGATACAGCGCCGCCCAAGCCGGGCGTCTACCGGTCCGACGACGGCGCCGAACTCGTGGGGGAACGGTGGCTGCTGTCCCCGGCCGCCCTGGGGACGTTCCTGGCGTCCCTCCCCGAACCCATGCTGCTCGGCTCCATCCAGCTCGCGGATGGGTCCACCGCCGTCGGATTCGCCTGCGACGCCGTGGCGGCCGGGCACGGGGAGGACATCACCGCCTGGGGCGACTGGCTGGCGGACCGGAGCGTGGCCCCGAAGCCGCGGACAGTGTGGCGGGACCTCAGCGAGGCTGCGCTCGCCGGCTTCAGCCGCGGCGAACGGGGATAGCGTCAGGAGCGTCCGGACGGGGGTTCCCGTCCGGACCTTCGTCCTTGAAGTACGCCGAGATGTCCGTCACCAGTTCCTTCACGGCCGCTGGAATAGAGCCGTGGAAGCACTTGGGGGACAGCTGGTAGGTACTCCCCGGTACTGCTGCGTGGAGCCGTTCCGCCGTCACCCTGTAATAACCGGGACTCTTTCCGCCCGCCATGAAGTGGGTTCCGGCGGGCAGCACGCTGAAGTCCCTGGCGTGGTCCTTTTCGTCGTACGCCGCCCTCAGCTCTCCCACACCGCTGGGCATGACCTGCTGGAACATCCTGTTGACCTTGGTCCGCGACAACACCGCCATCAGGCCGGCCAGGACCGGTTCGGGGATCCTTGCCATGGCTGAGCCCGGACTGGTGGCCTTCTTCATGTGCGCCAGCGCGTGACCCACCCTGCCGTTGTTCACGGCGTCCTCGAATCCGTCCAGCCAGCCCGTGTCAATGCTGCCGTCGATGTTCACTGCGGCGTCGTACACGGCGAGCTTGTCAGGGACGAACCCGGTCCCGGTGAACTCCTGGACGGCGTTCAGGGCCACCGATCCACCCAGGCTGTGGCCCAGGATATTCCGGGCTCCGGTGGCTTTGAGCACAGTCCGGACATCCTCGATTTCGGTGGCCATGGAGTAGTCCGCGGGCTGTCCGGACGAGTTGCCCCGGCCCCGCCGGTCGTACACGTCAACAGCCCAGCCGTCGCCCAGGCCGTTCGCCAGCGCAATGGAGAACGGCCGGTAAATCAGGGCCGTGAGGAACGCGCCACCGATCAGCAGTACCCGCTTTTCGCCGGGCGCATCCCCGGCGCCGTAGCTGTACAAAGCCAGCCTGCCGCCGTCGTGCGTTGGAAGTTCCCGTTCTTTCACCCGCCCATCCTAGGGCGCAAGCCTGCGCAGGAGCTGAAAGTCGGGGCAGCCAATGCCCGGTAAACTTGATGATTGTGACTTCCCAAAACACCCCCGCGCCCAAGAATGCCCAAGAGCCCATCGACGCCAGCGAGCAGATGCGGATCCGCATGGAAAAGCGCGCCAAACTTCTTGAGCGCGGCACGGAGGCGTACCCCGTGGGAGTGGAACGCACGCACTCCCTCGCCGAAATCCGGGAAAAGTACGCCCACCTCGAGGCGGACGACACCACCGGCGACATCGTGGGCGTCACCGGCCGGGTGGTCTTTGTCCGCAACACCGGAAAGCTCTGCTTCGCCACCCTGCAGGAAGGCGGCACCGACGGCAAGGGAACGCGCCTGCAGGCCATGCTGAGCCTGGCCAACGTGGGCGAGGAAGCGCTCGCCGACTGGAAGGCCCTGGTTGACCTGGGCGACCACGTCTTCATCAAGGGCGAGGTCATCTCCTCCCGCCGCGGTGAACTGTCCATCATGGCCGAGTCCTGGTCCATGGCCTCCAAGGCACTGCGCCCGCTGCCCGTCCTGCACGCGGAACTGAACGAGGAAACCCGCGTCCGCCAGCGCTACGTTGACCTGATGGTCCGGGACGAGGCCCGCGAGATGGTCTACACCCGTGCCGCCATCACCCGCTCCATCCGCGAAACGCTGTTCCGGCACCGCTACGTGGAAGTGGAAACGCCCATCCTGAACCTGGTCCACGGCGGCGCCCTGGCGCGTCCGTTCGAGACCCACATGAACGCCTTCGACCAGAAGATGACCCTCCGCATCGCCACCGAGCTGTACCTCAAGCGCGCCGTGGTGGGCGGGATCGACCGCGTCTACGACATGGGCCGCGTGTTCCGCAACGAGGGCGTCGACTCCACGCACAGCCCCGAATTCACCACCCTTGAGTGCTACGAGGCCTGGGCGGACCAGTTCGTCATGGCCGAGCGGATCAAGGAAATCATCCTCGACGCCGCGGACGCCGTGGGTGCCGGACGCGTCCTGCAGACCGAGGCGGGGGAGATCAACCTCGACGGCGAGTGGACCTGGCTGGCCGTCTACCCCGGACTTTCCGACGCCGTTGGGCAGGAGATCACGCCGGACACTTCCGCTGAGGTGCTTCGGGAAATCGCAGCCAAGCACGAGGTCAAGGTTGACCCCAAGTGGGACGCCGAGAAGCTGGCAGTGGAGCTCTTCGGTGAAATCGTGGAGCCCACCCTCCTGAACCCCACCTTCGTCTACGACTACCCGCCGTCCGCGCAGCCGCTGGCCCGCCCGCACCGCGAGGACGGCCGGCTGATCGAGGCCTGGGACCTGATCATCGGCGGCATGGAGCGCGGCACCGCCTTCTCTGAACTGATCGACCCCGTCATCCAGCGCGAACGGCTCACCGAACAGTCCCTGCACGCGGCTGCCGGCGACGTCGAGGCAATGCAGCTTGACGAGGACTTCCTGCGTGCCCTGGAATATGGCGCTCCTCCCATGGGCGGCATTGGCCTGGGCATCGACCGGCTGGTGATGCTCTTCACCGGAGCCGGCATCCGCGAAACCATCCTGTTCCCCCTGCTGAAGCCCGAAGGGCACTGATCATGGAATACGTTGCAGTGATTCTTCCCTCCCTCGTGGTGGGACTGCTGTTCTGGTTCGCCATGAAGGCGATTTTTAACGCCGACAAGGCCGAGCGGCAGGCGGAAGCCCGCGCCCAGGCCGAAGCGGACGGCCTCCCGGTTCAGCCTACGGACCGTCCGGGTTCGGAATCCAAATAGATAAACCCCCTACTTTCCGGTTTTATCCCCAAGGAACCATTAGGCGCTTTGACGCGTTGCCAAGATAAGAGTCATACTTTTTTTGGGAAACATCCTGCTTTTCTGAAAACCGAACTTTCCAGCAAGAGGAAGACCTTTAATGGCACAGAAAGTAAACATCATCCTCGTTGATGATTTGGATGGGGGATCCGCAGACGAGAATGTGAAGTTTGGCCTCGACGGGGCCAGCTACGAGATTGACCTGTCGGCAGCCAATGCCGCTGAACTCCGGTCTTCATTGGAGAGGTTCATCAACGCTGCACGCAAGGCTTCCGGTGGAAGCCGGGCGCAGCGGACCAAGGCGCCAACAGGGGGCCGCAGCCACGATTCGGCGCAAATCCGGCAATGGGCGCGGGATAACGGGTACACCGTTAACAGCCGCGGCCGAATTCAGGCCGAAATCCAGGAAGCCTACCAGAAGGCAAATTCCTAGCGCCGCCTTTAGCTCCACCGAAACCCCGCTTACCGCCGACAGGCGGGGCGGGGTTTTTCAATTTGCCGATATTGCTGCTACTGGCGGTGTCTGCCGTTGCCCATTTGACTCAATTGGGACGATGCAGCGGCCCCTTGGCAGCTGGCCGGATTGAAGGGGTTTGCCGGGTCCCTTCCGGGCGCCAGGGCCGGCTGCTGCCCCGCCTTCCCCGTCCAGGGCGCCGCGCTGCGGCTGCCCGCAACGTTATTCCCGCAAGGGGCGCGGTTTCCCCTGTGGCGAACACGCTCCACAACTCAGGGGCGGCCACGTAGCATCAAAGTACGTCGTAGCTAGGAGTGTGGCGAAATGTTTGAGCGATTTACGGACCGTGCCCGTCGCGTAGTTGTGCTTGCCCAAGAAGAGGCACGCATGCTGAACCACAATTACATCGGTACCGAACACATCCTCTTGGGTTTGATCCATGAGGGTGAGGGCGTTGCCGCCAAAGCTCTTGAGTCTTTGAGCATTTCGCTCGACGGCGTTCGCGAGCAGGTGCAGGAGATCATCGGACAGGGCCAGCAGGCCCCCTCCGGCCACATCCCCTTCACCCCCCGTGCCAAGAAGGTACTGGAGCTCTCGCTGCGCGAAGCCCTCCAGCTGGGCCACAACTACATCGGCACGGAGCACATCCTGCTCGGCCTGATCCGTGAAGGTGAAGGCGTTGCCGCCCAGGTTCTGGTCAAGCTCGGCGCCGACCTCAACCGGGTCCGCCAGCAGGTCATCCAGCTCCTTTCCGGCTACCAGGGCAAGGAAACCACCGGCGCAGGCGTCGGCGGCGGACAGCCTGAGGGCGCCCCTGCCGGGTCCGTGGTCCTGGACCAGTTCGGCCGCAACCTGACCCAGGCTGCGCGCGAGAACAAGCTGGACCCGGTCATCGGGCGCGAGCAGGAAATGGAACGCGTCATGCAGGTCCTTTCCCGCCGCACCAAGAACAACCCGGTCCTCATCGGCGAGCCCGGCGTCGGCAAGACCGCCGTCGTCGAGGGCCTGGCCCAGGCGATCGTGCGCGGCGACGTCCCGGAGACCATCCGCGACAAGCAGCTGTACACCCTGGACCTCGGCTCCCTGGTGGCAGGCTCCCGTTACCGCGGTGACTTCGAAGAGCGCCTGAAGAAGGTCCTCAAGGAGATCCGCACCCGCGGCGACATCATCCTGTTCATCGACGAGATCCACACCCTGGTGGGTGCCGGTGCCGCCGAAGGCGCCATCGACGCAGCCTCGATCCTGAAGCCCATGCTGGCCCGCGGCGAGCTGCAGACCATCGGTGCCACCACGCTGGATGAGTACCGCAAGCACATCGAGAAGGACGCCGCGCTGGAGCGCCGCTTCCAGCCGATCCAGGTCAAGGAACCCTCCGTGGCGCACGCCATCGAGATCCTCAAGGGCCTGCGCGACCGGTACGAGGCACACCACCGCGTCACCATCACCGACGGCGCCCTGGCCTCCGCTGCCAGCCTGGCCGAGCGCTACATCTCGGACCGCTTCCTGCCGGACAAGGCGATCGACCTGATCGACGAAGCCGGTGCACGCCTGCGCATCCGCCGCATGACCGCTCCGCCGGAGCTCAAGGCCATGGACGAGCGCATCGCCAAGCTGAAGATGGAGAAGGAATCCGCCATCGACGCCCAGGACTTCGAAGGTGCAGCTTCGCTCCGCGACAAGGAGCAGAAGATGATCTCCGAGCGGGCCGAGAAGGAGCGCCACTGGAAGTCCGGCGGCATGGACGACATCTCCGAGGTGGATGAGGATCTCATCGCCGAGGTGCTGGCCAACTCCACCGGCATCCCCGTCTTCAAGCTGACCGAGGAAGAATCCTCGCGCCTGCTCAAGATGGAAGAGGAACTGCACAAGCGTGTGGTGGGCCAGGACGAGGCCATCAAGGCACTGTCCCAGGCCATCCGCCGCACCCGTGCAGGACTCAAGGACCCCAAGCGTCCCGGTGGCTCCTTCATCTTCGCCGGCCCCACCGGCGTCGGCAAGACCGAGCTCGCCAAGGCACTCGCGGAGTTCCTGTTCGGTGAAGAGGACGCCCTCATCACCCTGGACATGTCCGAGTACTCCGAGAAGCACACCGTTTCGCGGCTCTTCGGTGCCCCTCCGGGCTACGTGGGCTACGAAGAGGGTGGCCAGCTGACCGAGAAGGTCCGCCGCCGTCCGTTCTCCGTGGTGCTGTTCGACGAAGTGGAAAAGGCCCACGCGGACCTCTTCAACTCGCTGCTGCAGATCCTGGAAGACGGCCGCCTGACCGACTCCCAGGGCCGAGTGGTGGACTTCAAGAACACCGTGATCATCATGACCACCAACCTGGGTACCCGGGACATCTCCAAGAGCGTTGCCACCGGCTTCCAGTCCGGCACCGACACGCAGACCGGCTACAACCGCATGCGTGCTCGTGTCACGGAGGAACTGAAGCAGCACTTCCGCCCCGAGTTCCTGAACCGTGTTGACGACGTCGTGGTGTTCCCGCAGCTCACCCAGGACGAGATCATCGAGATCGTGGACCTGTTCGTGACCCGCCTGGAGAAGCGCCTCAAGGACAAGGACATGGGCATCGAGCTCACCAAGGCCGCCAAGGTGCTCCTGGCAACCCGCGGCTACGATCCCGCCATGGGGGCCCGGCCGCTGCGCCGCACCATCCAGCGCGAGATCGAGGACCAGCTCTCCGAGAAGATCCTCTTCGGCGAGATCCACCCCGGCGACATCGTCGTGGTGGATGTCGAAGGCGAAGGCGACGACGCAAAGTTCACCTTCGCCGGCAACGCCAAGCCGCGCATCCCGGAAATCGCCCCGAGCGTCTAGGCGCCACAGCCAAAGCCCCGCCACTCCGCAAGGAGCGGCGGGGCTTTCGTTTTGCCCTCTGTACCCGTCAGTGGCTTAGGGTTTGTGACGGCGGCCACAAAGCGTGTTGAATCGGGGCATGGCTAATCAGAATCCGGCGATCCCGGACGAGCAACCACTGACTCCTTTCCACGACCTCGACCACTACCTGTCCATCCCGCGGGTAAGCGGACTGGCGCTGAGCCCGGACGGCTCCCGCCTGGTCACCACCGTCGCCACCCTGAACGGCAAGGGCACCGAGTTTGCCACCGCCCTGTGGGAGCTGGACCCGGCGGGGCAGAAGCACGCCCGGCGCATCACCCGCAGCGCCAAGGGCGAAGCGGGCGCGGCTTTCGCCGCGAACGGCGACGTCTACTTCACCTCCGCGCGCCCCGACCCGGACAGCCCCGACGAAGAACCGGTCAATGCACTGTGGCTCCTTCCGGCCGACGGTGGGGAAGCCCGCGTAGTCCTCAGCCGGCCCGGCGGCGTCAGTAAGGTGATGACTGCCAGGAACGCTGATGCGGCATTCGTGGCGGCTGAGGTTCTGGCAGGGTCAGCCGATGAGGAGGACGACGCCGAGCGGCGCAAGTCCCGCAAGGACAGGAAGGTCTCCGCCATCCTGCACAGCGAGTACCCGGTCCGGTACTGGGACGCCGACCTGGGTCCCGGCCAGCCGCGGATCTTCGCCGTGGAAGCCGGGGCGGACAAGGGGCCCGGCAAACCCGCAACCGTTGACGCCACAGCTCCCCTGGTCCTGCGGAACTTGACTCCGTATGCCGGCCCGCGGCTGAGGGAAGCCGAGACAGTGGTCAGCCCGGACGGGAAGACCGTCTACAGCAGCTACACCAAACCCCTCGCCAAGGCGGACAGCCGGTCCGTCCTGGTGGCGGTGGATGTGGCATCGGGCAGCCTCAAGGTGCTCCTGGACCAGGAGGGCATGAGCTATTTCCCGGGTCCGGTCAGCCCCGACGGCAACACGCTGGTGGTGGTCAGCGAAAGTGATTCCACCCCGCAGCGGGCCCCCGAGGTCAGGATGCACCTCCTGGACGTCTCCGGCAGCGCCGGGGATGCCGGGTTGCAACCGTTGGCCCATGACTGGGACCGCTGGCCCAAGCCGGCAGCCTGGCTTCCGGACGGTTCCGCCCTCCTGGTCACGGCGGACGACGACGGCGCGTCGCCGGTTTTCCGGGTCAGCGTCCCCGCGGCTGCCGCTGAGGTGGGTGTTGCCCGGGTGACGCAGGACGCGGCGGCCTACTCCGACGTCGTTGTTTCGCCGGAAGGGCGCTATGCGTACGCCCTGCGCAGCTCCTACGAATTCCCACCCGAGGCAGTGCGGATCGACGTGGCCACAGGGGAAACCACCCGGCTTCCAGCCCCTGCCGACCGGCCGTCCCGCCCGGGTCGGCTGGAGCGGATCGCCGCCACGGCTCCGGACGGTTCCCGGGTTCCTGCCTACCTTGCCCTGCCCGAGGGTGCATCAGCAGAGGAGCCCGCACCGATGCTGCTGTGGATCCACGGCGGTCCCCTGGGGTCCTGGAACGCGTGGACGTGGCGGTGGAATCCCTGGCTCCTGACGGCGAAGGGCTACGCGGTGCTGCTCCCGGACCCTGCATTGTCCACGGGCTACGGGCAGGCCTACATCCAGCGCGGATGGGGTGCCTGGGGCAAAGCGCCGTTCACCGACCTCATAGCCGTTACGGACGCGGCGGTGGAGCGTCCGGACATCGATGAGGCCCGGACTGCTGCGATGGGCGGATCCTTCGGCGGGTACATGGCCAACTGGGTGGCGGGCAACACGGACCGGTTCAAGGCCGTGGTCACCCACGCCAGCCTGTGGGCGCTGGACCAGTTCGGACCCACCACAGATGCCTCGCAGTACTGGCTGAAGGAAATGACCGAGGAGATGGCGCTGGAGAATTCACCGCACCTGCACGCGGAGAAGATCGGTTCGCCCATGCTGGTGATCCATGGCGACAAGGACTACAGGGTGCCCATCGGGGAGGGCCTGCGGCTCTGGTACGAGCTGCTGTCCAAATCGCGGCTGGCGGCGGACCAGGACGGGCAGACCCCGCACAGGTTCCTCTACTTCCCGGACGAAAACCACTGGGTCCTCCAACCGCAGCACGCCAAGGTCTGGTACCAGGTGGTGGAGTGGTTCCTGGCGAAGAACGTCCTGGGCCAGGAGCTCGAGCTGCCGGCCGAGCTGGGGCTGTAACTCCAGGCCACCTCGTAGGATGGCTTTGTGACCGACTCCTTCCACATCCGCCCAGCACGCACCAGTGACGTCCCCGCCATCAAGAAGCTGGTGGCGCCCCTGGCCGAGGAACGCATCCTTATGGCGAAGGAGACGGTGGCGTACTACGAGAGCCTGCAGGAGTTCCGCATCGCCGAGTCGAGCGACGGCGAAATGATCGGCTGCGGGGCGCTGCACGTCATGTGGGAGGACCTGGCCGAAATCCGCACCCTCGCGGCGTCCGGGCAATGGCGGGGCAAGGGCGTGGGCCATGTCCTGGTGGAAAGCCTGCTGGAGGAAGCCCGCGCCCTCGGAGTGTCCCGGGTCTTTTGCCTTACCTTCGAGGTGGACTTCTTCAAGCGCCACGGCTTCGAAGTTATGGCGGACCAGTCCGCAGTGGACCCGGAAGTGTATTCGGAGCTTCTCCGCTCGCACGACGAAGGCGTGGCTGAATTCCTGGACCTGGCACGGGTCAAGCCGAACACCTTGGGCAACACCCGGATGATCCGCACCCTATAGGCCCCGGGGCCGCCCAGGACATACCCCTCTTGGTTTTACTCGAATTGATGGATAAACTATTGGAGGCCGATATGTGGGGGGCCTCAGGAAAGGGACAGTTATTGGGGGCTGTCCCTTTGCTGCGTCCCGGACCGGTCGCCGGCGGACGCTGACTGAAAACCGGGCCGGAGGAACCTACCGCCACCTGCGATCCCGGTAGTAGGGTCGGAAACACATCCTTCAGGAGCACAGCCAGGAGCACCGCCATGAAGAAACTCATCAACGATCCAAAAGCCGTTGTCCAGGAAGCTGTCCAGGGCTTTGGCCTGGCACACGCCGGGCTGGTCACCGTCAGTGAAGACCCTACCTACATCACGCGCAAGGACGCGCCAGTGGCAGGCAAGGTGGGGCTGGTTTCAGGCGGCGGCAGCGGGCACGAGCCGCTGCATGCCGGTTACGTGGGGCGGGGCATGCTCGACGCCGCCGTGCCCGGGGCGGTGTTCACCTCACCTACCCCGGACCAGATCCTTCCCGCCACCCTCGCAGTCAACTCAGGTGCCGGCGTCGTGCATATCGTCAAGAACTACACCGGGGACGTCCTGAACTTCGAGACCGCGGCCGAACTGGCCGAGGCTGAGGGCGTAAGCGTCCGGACCGTACTGGTCAACGACGACGTCGCCGTGGAGGACTCGCTGTACACCGCCGGCCGCCGGGGAGTGGGCGGCACCGTGCTCGTGGAGAAGATCGCCGGCGCCGCTGCCGAGCGTGGTGACGGCCTGGATGCCGTGGCCGCCATCGGAGAACGGGTCAATGCCAACGTCAGGACCATGGGCGTTGCGCTGTCAGCCTGCACGGTGCCGCACGCAGGCACGCCAAGTTTCGACCTCGCCGAGGATGAGATCGAGATCGGCATCGGCATCCACGGCGAACCCGGCAGGCACCGGATCCCCATGGAGAACGCGGACAGCATCACCAACCGCCTGCTGGAACCCGTCCTGGCCGATCTGAGGGTCAGCTCCGGCGACAAGGTGCTGCTCTTCGTCAACGGCATGGGCGGCACCCCGCTGAGCGAGCTCTACATCGTGTACCGGCGGGCGGTGCAGGTGCTGGCGGATGCAGGCGCCACGGTGGAACGTTCGTTGGTGGGCAACTACATCACCGCGCTGGAGATGCAGGGCTGTTCCATCTCGGTCCTCCGGCTCGACGACGAGCTCACCGAACTCTGGGACGCTCCCGTGCATACCCCCGCCCTGCGCTGGGGCGTGTAGCCGTGGTGCTGGATGCCAATTGGGCCGTCAAGTGGCTGACCCTGTGCGCGCAGGCCATGGCTGAACACCGCGTTGAACTGATCGAACTTGACCGCGCCATCGGGGATTCGGACCACGGCGAGAACATGGACCGCGGCTTCCAGGCGGTCCTTGCCAAGCTCGGTGAATCCACGCCCGAAACGCCGGGGGCGGCGCTGAAGATGACAGCCATGACCCTGATGTCCAAGGTGGGCGGCGCAGCCGGCCCGCTTTACGGAACAGCGTTCCTCCGCGCCGCCACCGCGCTGGGTGATTCCGCCGAGATTGATCCCGCCGCCTGGGCCGGCGCCCTGGAGGCGGCCCGGGACGGGATCGTGGCGCGCGGCAAAGCGGAGTCCGGGGACAAGACCATGGTGGATGCGTGGACACCGGCGGTTGATGCTGCCCGCGCGGCGGCCGACGGCAGCGGCACGGACGTCCTCAGCGTCCTGGTGGCCGCCGCCGAAGCTGCCGAGGCAGGGGCCGTGGCCACCGACCCGATGGTGGCACGGAAAGGCCGCGCCAGCTATCTTGGCGAACGCAGTGCAGGCCACCGGGACCCGGGAGCAGTGTCCAGCGCGCTGATCCTCCGTGCTGCCGTTGGGGCGGCCGCGTGAACGTCAGCATCGTGGTGGTATCGCACAGCGAAAAAATTGCCGACGGCGCCGTGGAGCTTGCCGCCCAAATGGCCCCGGACGTAATGATCCTGCCAGCCGGGGGCACCGACGATGGCAGGATCGGCACCAGCCTGGAGAAGGTCCTCGCGGCCCTGGAAAAGGCCGGGGGAGAGGCTGGCGGTGAACCTTCCGGGCGTGCCGGCGGGGATGGTGCCGGGGTAACGGGCACGGTGGTCCTGACAGACCTGGGATCAGCCGTGATGACCGCGGAATCGGCACTCGAGTTTTTGGAGAATCCCGCCGGTGTCCTGCTTGCCGACGCACCGTTGGTGGAAGGCCTGGTGGCCGCGGCCGTCGCTGCGCAGGGTGGTGCGGACGTCCACGCGGTCCTTAAGGCGGCCGAAGGTGTGCGGGGGCTGGCGCACGAACCGGAGCGGGGCGGGGCGGCAGCCGAACACGAGCCTGTCAGCAGCGCCCCGCCGGACTTCACGGGCGACTTTGAGCTGGTGAACCAGGCCGGCATGCATGCCCGGCCTGCTGCGAAAGTGGCAGGGGGCCTGGCTTCGCTGGACGCTGAGGTCACCATCAACGGCGTGGACGGTGCGTCCATGACCGGGCTGATGACCCTGGGCGCGGGCAAGGGCACCGTGCTGCACGTGGAAGCGTGGGGCGCGGATGCTGAACGGGCCGTGGAGTATGTGGGCGGCCTGGTGGAGGCCGGCTTCGGCGAGCCCTGAGCTCCCCGGCCGTTCCTGGGAATAAGCTCGATGGCATGGAACGGCCGCTTGCAGACAACACCCAGGAAATCGAAGTGCTGGACGGCCAAATCTCCGTGGAGGAACTGCTCGCCGAACTGGGCTTCAACTGGAGTGCTGAACCGGTGGGCAGTGGCCCCGCGGCCGGAGCTTCCGACGACGGGACCTTCACCCAGCCGGCGCTTTTCTAGCCCCGCGGCTTTTGGGATGCCGGCTGCTGGTGCAGCCCGTCGCCGTCCAGCGTAAGTGATGCCGACAGGAACTTCCCGCACTGCCCACCGAACGGATACAGCGCCTGCGGGCGGAACTCCAGGGTGCGGACGGCCAGCGCTGTCCCGTCAGGAGCCGTGCCGGAAGCGGTCACCGTCATGGGTGATTCCGCAAGGGTCTCCAGCATCAGTGTCGCCACCTTGGTGCCGTCGGGAGAAGCCGTGGCCGAACAGGCGCCCTCTTCCGTGCACCCCTGGTCAACGGAGGAGCTGCCGGGGCGCAGTTCGACGTCGGACTCCTTGCAGGCGCCGTCCTGGCATGCCCGCAGATGCAGCGTTTGTACCTGGGCGGAGTAGTCAGCGGTGATTGTCACGGCCACGACGGTGGCCTGCGCAATCGCCGGGCATGCGTTGCCGGCGGGCCCGCAGGCAGCGAGGAGCGCCGCAGCCATCCCCAATGGCACCAGCATTCCGGGCCTGTGCATGCCTTCAGGCTACCGCGCCGGCGGCACAGTCAGCCGATTGGAAAAATGCCGATAAACCAGAACGAGGCGACTGCGAAGACCGCGAAAAACGCGATCAGGCAGCCCATGGCCCTGCGCGGCTCGGAGGATACTTGGAGTGATTCGTTGGGGTTGGACGGGTTGTAAGCCACCTCGATCAGCGAACCCGGCACGGGCTGCTCCACCCCGGAGATTTCGGACTTGCCCATGAAGAGGGTGCCCTGCGGATCGGTGAACTGGTACGTGGGGAAGTAGCGGAGGTTCCGGCTGGCACCGCCCACGCCGCTGGTCCAACCGGTTGCGCTGCCGGTGACGGTTGCCTGCGCCTTGGGCCAGGATGCCATCTGTTGTTCCTGCCGCTTGGTCCGGCGCGACGCATAGAGCAGCGAAAATATCGCCGCGGCAACAAACAGTGCCCAGACGATGTACAGAATGGTCTTCATGGCTTCCCCCGGTTCCGGTCACCAAGAAGTATGCCATCCCGGGCCCACGCCGCCGGTGGGTCAGGCAGGAAGCCGGTAGCCGCCGTCGTGCATCTCTGCCAGCCCGTCCGCCAGCAGCCCCGCAAGCGCCCGCTCCAGCTGTTCAGGGGCGGAGTTGAGCCGGTGCAGCGCGGCCAGTGGCACGCCGATTCCTTCCGGGGCAAAGCCAAGGTCGGCAGGTTCACGCTGGAACATGTCCGGCGGCACGGGCGACTCCGCCAGCCGGAGCACGGCCAGCACGGCGCCACGGACCTGGCGGTCGGTGCCGTGCCATGCCTGCCCCTTGGGAACGTACGACGGCGGGGGCTCACCCGCAGCCAGCCACGCGCAGGAGTCTTTGACCGGGCAGGCGGCGCACTTCGGCGCCCGGGCCGTGCACACCAAAGCCCCAAGCTCCATGACCGCAGCGTTCCAGCGCACGGAAGTTTCGTCGTCGTCCGGCAGCAGGGCGGCGGCCAGGCGCATCTCCGCCGCGGTCAGCGCCGGGGCGGGAAGCGCGACGCCGGAGAAGAGCCGGGCGTGCACCCTGCGGATGTTGGTGTCCACCACCGTTTCCCGGCGGCCGTACGCGAACGCTGCCACTGCGGCGGCGGTGTAGCTGCCCACCCCTGGAAGGGCCAGCAGCTCGGCGTGGGTGTCCGGGACCTTGCCGCCGTGGTCCTGCACGATCGCCGTGGCCGCGGCATGCAGCCGAAGCGCCCGGCGGGGGTAGCCCAGCCGGCCCCACGAGCGGACGGCTTCCCCTGCCGGTTCCCCCGCCAGCCCGGCGGGGGTGGGCCAGCGCTTCAGCCACTCATGCCAGACGGGAAGCACCCGGACCACCGGGGTTTGCTGCAGCATGATCTCGCTGACCAGGACGCCCCAGGGGGAGCAGTCGGGCTCGCGCCAGGGCAGGTCGCGGGCAATGCCGGCGAACCAGCCGTTGATCCGGTGGTGGAGCAGCTCCAGGTTTGCGGCGTCCGCCGGAGCGTGCTTTGCGGGGGAGGTTTGAGTGTCGATGCCAACACTGTAGTGGATTGGTTCCGGCGGCCCGCAAACCGGTTGTGACCAGCGCGATGGGCCTGCGGCGGCGTGGTGGCAGTGCGGATCCGGCGGGTTTCCCTAGCCTAGGAGGATGGGCAGGCAAGGCAATTCATCAGCGCGCGGCACGGCATCGGGTTCCAGCAGCGTCCGGAAGCCCAGCGCCGCCGTGTACCGCCGGCGACGAATGGTTGTTGGTGGTGCGCTCCTGCTGGTGATCGCGCTGGTGGCGGGCGGGTTCGCGCTCGCCGCAGCCTTCACGGGTGGGTCCCGGAAAGCATCCTCCACCCAGCCGTCGTCCACCGAAACCGCGTCGAACCCGGCCGCATCCCCGTCTGCTGCCGCCACGCCCTTTGCTTCCGCGGCTGCTTCCGCCACGCCGTCGCCCACTGCCCCGGCGACCGCCACCTGCAACCAGAACCTGGTGACTGTCTCGGCTGCCACGGACAAGCCCGCTTACGGTCCGGGGGAAAACCCGCTGCTTACCCTGAAGGTGACCAACGGCGGCACCGTGCCCTGTGAGGTCAACATTGGAACCTCCCAGATGGAGTTCCTGGTGACCAGTGGCTCTGACCGGATCTTTTCCTCGAAGGACTGCCAGGCCTCCAGCGAGGACCTGGTGAAGGTGATTGCGCCCGGTGCCAGCGAAACCGCGAACTTCCCGTGGAGCCGGAACCGCAGCGCCGATGGCTGCAAGGCCGTTGCTGCGGCCCCCGGCGGCGGCGGGGCGTACTACATCTTCACCGCGAAGCTGGGTTCCCGGGCCAGCCCCAAGGCCGTCTTCCAGCTGAACTGAGCTGCTGCTTCCTCGATTGCTGCGTAACTGTCGTTTTCAGGCCTCATAACGACAACTACGGAGCACTCGATGAGCGTTATCCCACGGATGGGGATCTTAGAGGAATCGGTCCAGGAGGCTGGCCTCGGCCATCCGGCTCAGGCCTTCGCGAACGGTGCGGGCGCGCTGGTCGCCGATGCCGTCAACGGTCATGAGGTCATCAATGGTGGCGGCCATGAGGTACTGCAGGCCCCCGAAATGGTCCACCAGGCGGTCCGCCACGGCCTTGGGGACTGCCTTGAGGCCGGACAGCAGCCGGTAGCCGCGGGGCTGGACCACCGCGTCGAGATTGGCTTCGCCGCCGGCAAACCCCACAATCGCGGAGATCTTGCCAAGGTCGATCAGTTCCGTGGGGCCCAGGCTGACAAGTTCATGGACGGCCTTGTCGATGTCGTCCGCGGAGGCATTAGGGCTGGCGTAGTCACGGATGATCACATCGCTGCCGGGGCCCCTGCCCACGGTGAGCTCGTCCAGCTGCAGGGAGAGGAGCCTGCCGTCTTCGCCCAGTTCCAGCACATACTGCGAGATTTCCTCCGAGATGCGGCGGACCATTTCCTGCCGCTGGAGGGTCACGGCCACGTCCCGCACCGTCACCATCGCCTCGATTTCCAGCGCAGACAGCGAACTGGTGACCTGGTCCAGCCGTGCGCGGTAGCGCTCCAGGGTGGCGAGTGCCTGGTTGGCGCGGGCAAGAACGTTCTCGGAGCCCTCCAGGACATGCCGGAGACCGTTGACGTAAAGGGCGATGATTTGCATGGACTGGCTGACGGAGATCACCGGGACTCCGGTCTGCTTGGCCACCCGTTCCGCAGTGCGGTGGCGGGTGCCTGACTCCTGGGTTTCGATGCTTGAGTCCGGGACCAGCTGGACCGCCGCGCGCAGGATGTTGCCCGCGTCCTTGTCGCAGATGATGGCACCGTCCATCTTGGCCAGTTCCCGCAGCCGGGTGGGCGAGAACTCGATGCCGATATCGAATCCGCCGGAGCAGATGGAATCGATGGTGCGGTCGGAGCCCAGGACGATCAGTGCGCCGGTCCGGCCGCGGAGGATCCGTTCCAGGCCGTCGCGAAGCGGTGTTCCGGGTGCAACCCTGCCCAGAGTGGCCCTCAGCGATTCTTCGGGGCTCCGCGCCATAGGTGTTTCCCTTCAAAGGTGCGGACCGCCGCCCGCAGGAATGCCGGCATCCGCAGTTGGCCGGCAGGATCAAAAAGTGCTCTGATTCCCGCAAGCTCAATGATAGGGGCAAGAAGCCCAAGTTCCGCACGGGCAAGCCCCAAAGTACCCCATTAGGGGGTAACCGGGCAGGGCGGAAAAGTGCCCCCTGGATGTCATGCAGGGCAGGCACTTTTGCTCTTTTCAGACGCGGTCATGGCGGCCGGCTCAGGCAGCCCCTGCCAGGAGCGTGATCGTTTTGGTGCTGCTGTCCCACAGCCGGGCTGCCGTGCAGCGGCCCTCCACGCGAAGGTCCAGCAGGTCCATGGCCGTCCCGAGTTGATGGCCGGGGATACGGCGGGAGATGGTGACGTGCGGTGTCCAGCCCTCCGGAAGGGTGAGCGGCAATGCACCTGCAAGCCCTTGGTGCAGGTGCCTGTGCAGATCCAGCAGGGGAGCGGTCAGCAGGACAGACCGGGCCAGCACATACCTGCCGGCTCCGGCGGGAAAAACGATGGCGCCCGAAAACGTGATGTCCAGGGGCAGCGCCTGCCAAGGCCCTTCCTGGCCGGACTGCAGGTCCGCTCCTGCGGCAAGCGTGATGTGTGGACTGTTGCTGGGTGAGGTGTGCGCTGCCATGCTGGGGAGGCCGGCGGCTTCGAGCCGCGCCCAGTCGGCTCTGAGGAGGGCGTCCGTGCGGTCATCAAAGACCAGTTCGATGCTGCGCATAAGCACATCATGCCGTTACCCGCTGTCCCTTGCGCCACGTGTTGTGGCGCGCGCCGGGACAACCGGGCCGCCGACAGAGATTTCAGCGCCTGCGCTCCCTGAGCATCCGCTCCAGATCCCTGCTGACTTTCGAGAGGGACGCGGCGCGGAGCGCCTTGTGTTCCGCCGCCGTCTGGACGCCCCGTTGCCGCAGCGGGGCCGAGGGAATCGCTCCGCCGGGCCCCTGCGCACCCGCACCAACCGGTCCGGGGGCCAGGTTGGGGGCCAGAGGATCAAAGAAAAGGTTGCCTGAGAAAGTGGCGCCATGCATCATTCGCCCAAGCTAACGGTCCGGCATTTCGCGGCCTTGAACGGGCGGTTTCGCCCGCGTTAAGCACGGCCCATGCCGGTTTGCGGCCCTGCGATAAACTTGTACTTTGGCCGTTTGCCAATCCTGATTCCCCGCCCTCGAGTCGCAGCGCAGAACCCGAATGGCCCCTGGGCAGCCTCAACCGCAGCGAAAGTAGCACCGTGTCCCAAGATGTCCTGACCCCCGCCCGGATCTCCGAGATTCACAAGCAGGCGGGCCGCCGCAGGACCTTCGCCGTCATCTCCCACCCGGACGCCGGCAAGTCCACGCTCACCGAGGCGCTGGCCCTGCATGCAAAGGTGATCGGCACCGCGGGCGCCTCCAGCGGCAAGGCCAACCGGAAGGAAACGGTCTCGGACTGGATGCAGATGGAGAAGGACCGCGGCATCTCCATCAGCTCCGCAGCCCTGCAATTCTCCTACCGCGACACGGTCATCAACCTCCTGGACACCCCCGGCCACGCCGACTTCTCGGAGGATACCTACCGCGTGCTCGCCGCCGTGGACTGTGCCGTGATGCTGGTGGACGCCGCCAAGGGCCTGGAAACCCAGACCATGAAACTCTTCGAGGTCTGCAAGCAGCGCAACCTGCCCATCATCACCGTCATCAACAAGTGGGACCGGCCGGGCCTGGACGCCCTGGCGCTGATGGACGAGATCACCGAACGCACCGGCCTGCAGCCCATGCCGCTGACCTGGGCCGTGGGCATCTCCGGCGACTTCCGCGGCGTGTGGGACCTGCGCAACGACCGCTTCGCACGGTTCCAGCGCAACAACGCCGGCGCCCAGATCGCCATCACCGAATACTTCACGCCGGAGGAAGCCGCCGAGAGCCAGGGCAGCAACTGGTCGGACGCCGTGGACGAGGCAGGCCTGGTGATCGAGTCCAACCTCGAATTCGACGTCGACGCCTTCCACGCGGGGAAGGCCACCCCCATCCTGTTCAGCTCCGCCGCCCTGAACTTCGGCGTCAAGGAGCTGCTGGACGCCCTGGTGGACTTCGCTCCGCCGGCGTCCCCGCGCCCCGACGTGGACGGTGCGCCCCGCCCGGTTGAGTCGCCGTTCTCGGGCTTCGTCTTCAAGGTGCAGGCCGGCATGAACAAGGCGCACCGTGACCACGTGGCCTTCATCCGTGTCTGCTCAGGCGTCTTCGAGCGCGGCATGGTGGTCACCCAGACCCGTACCGGCAAGTCCTTCGCCACCAAGTACGCTCAGCAGGTGTTCGGCCGGGAACGTGAAGTCATCGACGAGGCGTATCCCGGGGACGTGGTGGGCCTGGTCAACGCCTCGTCCCTGCGCGTGGGTGACAGCCTCTTCCTTGAGGAACCCGTCGAGTACCCGGCCATCCCGCTGTTCGCCCCCGAGCACTTCCAGGTGGCCCGGTCCAAGGACCCCAGCAAGTTCAAGCAGTTCCGCCGCGGCATCGAGCAGCTCGAGCACGAGGGCGTCATCCAGGTGCTCCGCTCCGACGTCCGTGGCGACCAGGCCCCGGTGCTTGCCGCCGTCGGGCCCATGCAGTTCGAAGTGGTGGAGGACCGCATGGCCCACGACTTCAGCGCCCCCATGCGCCTGGAACGCCTGCCCTACTCGCTGGCGAGGATTTCGACGGCGGACGCCATGCCCGCGCTGGCCAACGTACCGGGGGCGGAGGTGCTTTTGCGGTCCGACGGCGAATACCTCGCCTTGTTCAACGACGTCTGGGCGCTCCGGCGGATCGAGAAGAACCACCCGGACCTGACACTCGTGCCCATCGGCACGCACAACCCGGCGAAGTAAGGCATCCGTGAACACTCCTGCACCCCGCGCCGTCGTCACCGGTGCCGGCACCATCAACCCGCTCGGCACCACGGTCAAGGAGACCTGGGAGGCGCTGCTTGAGGGGCGCTCCGGGATCACCGCGCTGGACCAGGACTGGGCGGAGCAGCTGCCGGTCAAAATCGCCGGGCAAATTACTGCCGACCTTTCGGAGCACCTCAGTACCCGCGAAATGAAGCGGATGGACCGTTGCGGCCAGCTCGCCCTGGTCTCAGCCCGGGAGGCATGGACGCAGGCCGGCAGTCCCGAGGTTGACCCCGAGCGGTTCGCGGTGGTGATCGGTTCCGCATACGGCGGCCTGGGCTCCACCATCGAGCAGGACCGCACGCTGAACCAGTCAGGGCCGCGGAAGGTTTCCCCGCACACGCTTACCCGGCTGATGGCCAACGGTCCCGCCGCCTGGGTCTCCATCGACCTTGGCGCCCGCGGCGGTGCGCGGACGCCCGTCAGCGCCTGCGCCTCCGGGGCTGAGGCGATTGTCCAGGCAGCCGAGCTGATCCGCTCCGGTGCCGCCGACGTCGTCATTGCCGGCGGCGTTGATGCCTCCGTCAATGACCTGGTGATCAGCGGCTTCGCCCAGATCCGTGCACTGTCCACCCGCTCGGATAACCCGCAGCGGGCCGCGCGCCCGTTCGACGGCGGCCGGGACGGCTTTGTACTCGCAGAGGGCGCCGCGGTGGTGGTGCTGGAGAGCGAAGAACACGCCCGTGCCCGCGGCGCCGCCATCCTGGGTGCCGTCGCCGGGGGAGCGGTGACATCCGATGCCAACGACATCGTGGCGGCAGATCCTGCGATGCAGCGCCGCGCCATGCAGAAAGCGCTGGACTCGGCCGGGATGGAACCGGCGGAGATCGGGTTTGTCCACGCCCACGCCACGTCCACCCCCGTGGGCGACCGGCTGGAAGGCCAGGCAATCAACGCCGTCTTCGGCGCCTCCGTGCCGGTGACGTCCACGAAGGGCCACACCGGACACCTGCTGGGCGGCGCGGGCGCGCTGGCCGCCGTCGTGGTCCTCGAAGCCCTCCGCACCGGCCAACTCCCCGGGACGCTGAACGTGGAGGCGCTGGACCCGGAAGTGGACCTCAACGTCGTCACCGAAAGCGCCCACCAGCTCCCGCCCGGGTTTGCCCCGGCAGGACTGGTGAATGCGTTCGGCTTCGGCGGCCACAGCGTGGCTCTGGTGCTCACCGGCGCCTAGCCAAACGCCGAAAACGCCGGAACGGTGCGGGGACGCCGGAACTGACCGGCGTTCCCGCACCGTCCCGGCGATCCGGATGCAGCAGCGCGTCAAACGGGTGGTCTAGCTGGCCGCCATGTTCTCAACCAGTGCATCGAGGATGGGCAGCTGGCCCTTGACGAGTTTGAGCCGGGCCTCCTGCTCAGGGAACCAGCGGGCGTCGTCAATTTCGGGATAATGCTGGATCCGGCCGGACCCCTTGGGCCATTCCAGCGGAAAAGTGTTGCTGTTAATCACCTCCGGGGCGAACTCAGCCTGCGCCGCGTAGGCGGTAATGAGCTTCCCCGAGGACTGCCGGAACTCGCCAAGCAACCGGTATTCAGCCTCCGGGGCAGCAGTCCCCATCTCCTCTGCGAACTCCCGCAGTGCAGCAGCCAGCGGGTCCTCGCCGTCGGCGTACTCGCCCTTGGGGATGGACCAGGCGTGGGTGTCCTTGCGCGCCCAAAATGGACCGCCCATATGGGCTATCCATACCTGCAGCCCGTCCGGGGCGCCGTCGGGGGCGGCCGGGTCCCGGCGGTACAGCAGGATGCCTGCGCTTCGAATGGGCATTTGGTCTCCGGATCGTCAGGAAGTGCAGTTGCCGTCCGCCGTTAACGTGGAGTTCACGGCGCTGCTCTAGGTTATTCCTTCAGGCACCCTTGCCAGGCACTCCGCTCGAAAGGAGCACTCATGGCCAACATCGCTGAGGTTTTGGGACGGCTCACCCCGGAAGAAGTGGACGAACTCCGCAGCCTTGGTCCGCAGGGCCACCTGCCGCGGCATCTGGTGGAAGCCCTGGACCGCGCGGCCGGGGGAACAGGGTCGGGCCGCGGGTACTACGTGGCCAATGGCAATGTGAGCGCCACCGGCGGGCCGCTGCTGGTGCTGCGCAGCGACGTTTCCAGCTGGCTGGCCGGCGCCTCTTCCTGACTGTCCGGAGCTGTCAGAGTCCCGGCAGGATGAAGGTTGCAGTGGTGCCCACGCCGGGCTCACTGTCCAGAGTGATGGATCCACCGTGGCCCTCAACGATGGTCTTGCTGACGGGCAACCCCAGCCCCGCGCCCGGGATGGCCGTGTCCCGCGACCGGGCCGAACGGAAGAACTTGGTGAAGGCCTGTTCCTGCTCTTCCTCCGTCATTCCCACCCCCGTATCGGTGACGGAACAGACCAGGCCCGCATCGGTCCTGACGGCCCCGGCAGTGATTAAGCCGCCGCTGGGGGAGTACTTGATGGCGTTCGAGAGCAGGTTCCTGACTACCTGGCTGATTCGCTCCGGATCCACCCTTGCCGGCAGCGGCTGCTCCACGTCAAGGACCAGCTGCAGCCCGTTGCCTGCGGCCTTGGGCAGTGCGGCATCCACCTCCAGCGCCAGCAGCCGGGCCAGGTCCGTTTCCTCCAGCGACAGGTCCATCCGCTCGGATGCCACAGCGATCAGGTCATTGACCAGGCTCAGCAGGTGTTCCGCATTCCGGCGTACCACCAGGAGCTCCTCCCGGATGTCCTCATGCCCGGGTTCGTCCAGGACCAGTTCCAGGTAACCCAGGATGGACGTGAGCGGTGTCCGCAGCTCGTGAGAGACGGTGGCAACAAAATCGTCCTTGGCGGCCAGCGCACTGACCAGGGTGGTGACGTCCACAAAGGTGATGACGGCACCACCTTCCTGGCCGCCGGCGGAAGGGAAGCCATGCGAGCTTACGGAGTAGGCGCGCTGGCGGTCTGCGGGGCCGGCCCAATACAACTCGTCCGTGAAGGCATCGCCGGCTGCGGCCCGGGCTGCGGGAAGCAGGCCTGACGGTACCGGCGTACAGCGGTCCGCCAGCATCAGCATGCCCGGCCCCCCGGCAGGGTCCATCACGCCGCCGAGGGCGGGGTCCGTGCGCATCGCCCTGTTGGCCAGCACCGTGTGGCCCCGGGTGTCCACGACCCAGACGCCCACCCCAACGGCCTTCAGCACTGCGTCAAGCAGGGCCTGGCGGCGTACGCTTTCAGCCAGCGTGCGGGCCAGGTCCTGTTCGTTTTGGACAAGCCTGACGCGATGGCGGCGGATGGTGGTGGCCACCACGTGGGCAGTCACCGCGATGACGGACATGACCAGGGGCAGGATGAGGGTGCGGATCATGGATCCCCCGGTAAGCGGCGCCCCTTGGACAACGGACGGGGCCAGCGTGCTGAGGACAGTCCCTGCAATGGCCAGGACCGGCATGTACGGCCGGGCCTGCGCCGAGAGCCAGACAACGGGGAACACCAGCATCATGCTCAGCACGTTGAAGGCGGGACCTCCAGCCTCGCGGGTGAAGCCGATGGCAAGGCAGTCCAGGAGCGGGATCACGGCGAATGCCCCGGCGGGAAGCCTGGCCCAGGGAACGGCCAGGCACGTTGCGGCGATTGCGAGATGAAACAGCAGCGCGGCGAGAAAGATACTGTTGGCCAGCGTCGCCGGACTGAAGATTGCCGCGGCGAGGACCACGAGCGCAATGGTCAAGGTGACGGGCAGCTGGCTCGCCACCACGCGCTTCCGAGCACTGAGTGCACCGAATAAACCGTCGAGACGGTCGGACACAACAGGCTGCATGGGCCCCCTGCGTGCGTGGCCAGCAACGCCTGCGGCGCCCTGCTGTTCCTGGATGACCAAGCTTCCCCCAGCACAGAAATCTTTGACCTCCGTTGGCGTGAAGGTTCTGGACTTAGAGTACCCGCCGGGAAGCAGTGCCCTGCCCGGTATCCTCCGCACCCGGCCCCTTGAACGGATCCGCTAGCCAATCAGGAGGCTGAGCGCCTCCGTGAGGTGCTCGACTTCACGCACCGAGAATCCCGCCGGCACGGGACCGGGCCCGGTGTGGCTTGCCGGAACCACGGCGTGGGTGAATCCCAGCCGGTGGGCTTCCTGGATGCGCTGGTTGATGCCCGGTACGGGCCGGACCTCGCCTGCCAGGCCCACCTCGCCGAACGCGATCAGCCGGATGGGCAAAGGCTTGCGGGCCTTGGCCGACGCCACGGCAAGGGCCACCGCAAGGTCCGTGGCCGGTTCGCTGAGCTTCACCCCGCCCACGGTGGCAACGTAGGAATCATCCTTATGCAGCATGGTCCCTGCGCGCTGCTGCAGCACGGCCAACAGCATGGACACGCGTGAGCTGTCCAGGCCGCTGGTAGCGCGGCGGGGCTGCGCGTTGGGGCTTTCGGCGAGCAGCGATTGCACTTCCGCCAGCAGCGGGCGGCGCCCCTCCATGGTGACGGTGATGCAGGTCCCGGAAACCGGGTCCTTGGTGCGGCTGACGAACAGCCCGCTGGGATCGGCCAGTCCCTCGATGCCGTTTTCGTTCAGGTCGAAGCAGCCAACGTCGTCGGTGGGTCCGTACCGGTTCTTCACGGCGCGCAGCAGCCGCAGCCGGGAGTGCCGCTCGCCCTCAAACTGGCACACCACATCCACCAGGTGTTCCAGCAGGCGGGGCCCGGCAATGGAACCGTCCTTGGTAACGTGCCCCACCAGCAGGGTGGTCATGTTCCGCCGCTTGGCGGCCGCGATAATGGAGGCCGCCACCTCGCGGACCTGCGACACCCCGCCGGCGCTGCCGTCAACATCGGCGCTGCTGAGGGTCTGCACCGAGTCCACGATCAGCAGCCGCGGTTCGATCCTCTCCACCTGGCCCAGGGCCTGGCCGAGGTCCGTCTCCGCAGACAGGTACAGGGATTCGGCGACGGCGTCGATCCGTTCGGCCCGCAGTTTGACCTGCGCGGCCGACTCCTCGCCAGTGACATAGAGGACGTCCTGGGCGGTGCGGGCGAACTTTGCAGCGACGTCCAGCAGCAGCGTGGATTTACCGACGCCGGGTTCGCCGGCCAGCAGGATGACCGCACCCGGGACCAGGCCGCCGCCCAGCACCCGGTCCAGTTCGTCCACGCCGGTGGGCAGGAAAGCGGCGGTGGTGGCATCGACGTCGGCAATCCGGCGCGCGGGCTCCGCGACTGTTGTGGCCGCCGTCGTCCGTGCCACGGCCGTGCCTGTTTCCTCCACCGTGCCCCACGCCTGGCACTCGCCGCAGCGGCCCACCCACTTGACCGTGGTCCAGCCGCACTCGGCGCATTTGTACGCGGGCGCCTTGGACGCCCGGGAAGTCTTTGTTGCCATGCGTCCAACCCTAGCGGCGGGCACCGACACACCCCACCCCGCACTGGCCTCGCAAGCCGGCCAGGGAACCCTGCGGCTGTGGGCCCACCCCATCCGCCCGTCCGGAGCTACAGCGCGGGCAGCACGTCCCTGGCCTCGCCCGCATCCATACCGGTGGCTTCCAACAGGTCCACCATCAGCGGCCGGAACAGCATGACAACGGTTTCGCCCTCCAGCCGCGTCACCTCCAGCAGCTTGGGATGCAGGCGAAGGGCGATCTCGCTCAGGTCCCGCCGGGCAGTGCGCAAGTGGGCGCGGCGAACGCCTTCGTGCGTCTCCGCAAGGCCCAGGGAAAGCTCATCAATGGCGGCAGCGGTCTCCTGCAGCACCCCCGCGATGCTGTCCGTCGCCTCGTCCGAGAGCGCCGTGTGGTTGATGGCGCTGGTCAACCGCCGCGCAAACACGCGGCTGTTCCTCAGGGCAAGGTCGATGAAATCCAGCGACTGCTTCAGCCGGTCCAGTTCATCACGGTGCCGCCGGTAAGCGGGCGCCAACGTGGCCACCTCGCCGGACGCGCGGAGGGACTGGCGCATGGCATCCACCAGCGGCTGGCAGTTCCGGCCGCGGATCAGCGCATGCCAGGCCTGGGTGGAGTCACTGTTGGCCAGCGCCCCGGCACATTCACGCAGTACCTCCGCCAGTTCATGCAGCAGTTTCTGCACATCCCGGCGCGGCTCCTGGCGGGGGTCCTTTGGCACCAGGATGGTCACCAGCAGGGCGCACATGCCGCCCACCACGGCATCGATACTCCGGGTGAACGGGCCCCCGGACGGTGCGGGCAGCAAGACCACGAGCAGCGATTGAAGCGCCAGCTGGGTGGTGAAGATACTTCCGCTGTCCAGGAAGCGGGCCAGCAGGATCGAGAAGAGGAGCACGACGGCGGCCACCCAGATATCGCCGCCCAGCCAGTGCAGGAGCAGGTCACCGACGGCGATGCCGATGGTGCAGCCCAGGCCCACTTCCATCACGCGCCGCAGCCGTGGCTCCCGGGAAAATCCAAGGGCGATCAGCGACGAGGTGGCAGCGAACAGGGGGCCGGAGTGGCCCAGGATGTATTCGGCGAACGCATAGGCGCCCACCGCGCACACGGTCATCTGGATGGCGGGCACAAAGGAGTTGCGGCTTCGGATCAGCCCGGTCCGGATCCGGCTGCGCAGGAACCGCCTGGTCGCTGAGAGTCCTGCTGGGATGGCCATGGGTCCAAGTCTATTCAGTGCCGATCCACTGCCCGGCGCAGGTGCACTACGACTGCGCATGTGATCTGCGCAATGGTGACCCGGCATTTGTCAGCCAATATCCCGCCGTCGTTAATCCTCCGTTCACTTTGGACAGCCCATCCCGTTACCTGCGGCCTTTAACTTTCTTGAAGGTACAAAACGTACGCATCGCGCAGCAGGGTTCTCCGTCCCTGTCCCGCACCTGAATAACCCTGGAAGGGGTACATCTAGTGAAGGCACTCCGCTTCGGCCGCCACGCGGCTATCGCTGTTATCGCAGCCGGCGCACTCGCGCTCTCCGCCTGCGGTTCAGACAACGCCACGGGCACCGCCCCTGCCGGCAGCCAGTCCGCCGGCGGCACCAAGGTGACCGGTACGCTGACCGGCATCGGTTCCTCCGCCCAGGGCGCCGCCATGGACGCCTGGAAGACGAACTTCGCCTCCGCCAACTCCGGCGCCAGCGTGCAGTACTCCCCGGATGGCTCGGGCGCAGGCCGCAAGGCCATCCTGGACGGTTCGGCACAGTTCGCCGGCTCGGACGCCTACCTGAAGGATGACGAGTACGCCTCGTCCAAGTCCGTCTGCGGACCCGACGGCGCCATCAACGTCCCCGTCTACATCTCCCCGATCGCCGTGGCCTTCAACGTTCCCGGCGTCACCGACCTGAAGCTGGACGCCACCACCGTGGCCAAGATCTTCCGTGGCCAGATCGCCAAGTGGAACGACCCCGCAATCGCCGCCCTGAACGCCGGTGTCTCGCTGCCCGACCTGAAGGTCACCCCGGTGAACCGCTCCGACGACTCGGGCACCACGCAGAACTTCACTGACTACCTGGCCGCCGCCGCATCCGACGTCTGGACGGACAAGGCCGCCGGTGTGTGGCCCGCCAGCCTCCAGGGCGAGAACGCCAAGGGCACCTCCGGTGTGGTCAAGACCGTCACGGACACCCCCGGCGCCGTGACCTACGCCGACGACTCCGCCGTCAGCGGCAAGCTGGGCGTTGCCCAGATCAAGGTGGGCGACTCCTTCACCAAGATCTCCGCCGATGCTGCTGCCAAGGCAGTGGACGCCGGCAAGCCCGTTGAAGGCCGCGCCGCCAACGATCTCTCCATCAAGCTGGACCGCAAGACCACCATCGCGGGTGCCTACCCGATCGTCCTGGTGTCCTTCCACGTCCTGTGCACCACCTACGACAAGCAGGAGACCGTTGACCTGGTCAAGGCCTTCGAACACTACGTAGTTTCCGAAGAGGGCCAGAAGGCCGCAGCAGAGTCGGCCAAGTCCGCCCCGCTGTCCTCGGACCTCGCAGCCAAGGCCGCCAAGGCCATCGACTCGATCAAGGTCAAGTCCTAGCCAACGCTGTAAAACCGGGTTCCCCGCCTGCCGGACGGCAGTGCGGGGAACTTGGCTTTGCACCCCGCATCCTTAATCCAGCTACGAATCGAAGGGCCGTCGAATGACCGCCACCTCCCTGACCAGTACCCAGGGCGCCGGGCGCGCCGGGGACAAAGTCTTCTCCGGCGCCACGCTGGCAGCCGGGTGCCTGATCCTCGCCGTCCTTTTCGGCGTCGCGCTTTTCCTGGTAGTCCAGGCGATCCCGGCGCTGACCGCGCCCGCGGACAAGATCCAGGGCGGCCAGGGCTTCTTCGCCTACATCTGGCCCATCGTGATCGGCACGCTCATCGCCGCCGCCATTGCGCTGGTGATCGCCACCCCCGTCGCCATCGGCGTGGCGCTGTTTATCTCCCACTTCGCACCCCGCCGCCTGGCCTCCGGACTCGGCTACGTGGTGGACCTGCTCGCCGCCATCCCCTCCGTGGTCTACGGCGCCTGGGGTGCCGCTTTCCTTGCCAAGGAGATCGCGCCGGCATACGGCTGGCTTGCGGCCAACATGGGCTGGCTCCCCATCTTCCAGGGCCCGGCCTCCAGCACCGGCAAGACCATCCTCACCGCCGGCATCGTCCTGGCAGTCATGGTCCTGCCCATCATCACCTCGCTGTCCCGCGAGATCTTCCTGCAGACCCCCAAGCTGCATGAGGAAGCTGCGCTGGCACTCGGTGCCACCCGCTGGGAAATGATCAAGATGGCCGTCCTGCCCTTCGCCCGGCCCGGCATCATCAGCGCCATCATGCTGGGCCTGGGGCGCGCACTGGGCGAGACCATGGCCGTTGCCCTGGTGCTCTCTTCCGGTGCCCTGACCGCCAGCCTGATCCAGTCCGGCAACCAGACCATCGCAGCCGAGATCGCCCTGAACTTCCCCGAAGCCAGCGGCCTCAAAGTCAGCACCCTGATCGCCGCCGGCCTGGTGCTGTTCATCATCACCCTGGCCGTGAACATGATCGCGCGCTGGGTCATTACCCGGCACAAAGAATTCTCGGGAGCCAACTAAATGACCTCCACGCTTACCCCCGTCCGCAGCAAGCGGTCGGCGCTTACCAAGGGCCAGCTGCCCAAGTTCGCACCCTATGCAGTGCTCGGTGGAGCGCTGATTGTCGGCGCCGCCATCCTTGCCCTGATCGGCTTCAACCCGTTCGGCTGGGGCCTGGTCTCCGCCATCCTGTTCGCTGTGGGCCTGGTGTCCTGGAGCGCCGCGGTGGAAGGCTCCCGCAAGGCCAAGGACAAGCTGGCCACCTGCCTGGTGGTCGGCTCATTCCTGGTGGCTCTGCTGCCCCTGGTCTCAGTGATCTGGACCGTGCTGGTCAACGGCATCCCCGGGCTCATCGACCCCGGGTTCCTCACCACCTCCATGAACGGCGTCACAGGCGCGTTCGACAACAAGGCCGTGGAAAGCGGTGCCCCCGTAATGGGCGGCATCTACCACGCCCTCCTGGGCACCGTGCAGATCACGCTGCTCGCCACCGTGATCTCCGTCCCCGTGGGGCTGCTCACGGCCATCTACCTCGTGGAGTACGGCAACGACGGCCGCCTGGCCAAGGCCATCACGTTCTTCGTGGACGTCATGACCGGCATCCCCTCCATCGTGGCCGGCCTGTTCGCTGCGGCGTTCTTCTTCGTGGTGGTGGGCCCGGGCACCAAGACCGGTGCGGTGGCCGCCGTCGCGCTTTCCGTGCTGATGATCCCCGTGGTGGTCCGCTCCAGCGAGGAAATGCTCAAGATCGTCCCCAACGAGCTCCGCGAGGCGGCCTACGCCCTGGGCGTCCGCAAGTGGCGGACCATCCTCAAGGTGGTCATTCCGACGGCGATCTCCGGCATCGCGTCCGGCGTCACCCTGGCGATCGCCCGGGTCATCGGCGAGACGGCGCCCATCCTGGTCACCGCCGGCTTTGCCACCAGCATCAACTCCAACGTGTTTGGCGGCTGGATGGCCTCGCTGCCCACGTTCATCTACACCCAGATCCTCAACCCCACCTCGCCGTCCAACCCGGACCCGTCCTCCCAGCGGGCGTGGGGTGCGGCCCTGGTCCTGATCATCCTGGTGATGGTCCTGAACCTGGTGGCGCGCCTGATCGCCAGGATCTTCGCCCCCAAAACCGGCCGGTAACCAGGCCTTCCTTCCGCCATACCGCGGCGGATCCTAGACTTCAATCCATACCCAGCAAGTGAAGGAACACCATGTCTAAGCGCATCGACGTCAAGGACCTGAACGTGTACTACGGCGACTTCCTCGCCGTTGAGGACGTCAGCATCAACATCGAGGCCAAGTCCGTCACCGCGTTCATCGGCCCCTCCGGCTGCGGAAAGTCCACCTTCCTCCGCACCCTGAACCGCATGCACGAGGTCATCCCCGGCGCGCGCGTTGAGGGCGAGGTCCTGCTGGACGGCGACAACCTCTATGGCCCAGGCGTGGACCCTGTAACCGTGCGCTCGCAGATCGGCATGGTCTTCCAGCGGCCCAACCCGTTCCCCACGATGTCCATCAGGGACAACGTGCTGGCCGGCGTGAAGCTGAACAACAAGAAGATCTCCAAGGGCGAGGCCGATGTCCTGGTGGAACGCTCCCTCAAGGGCGCCAACCTCTGGAACGAGGTCAAGGACCGGCTGGAGAAGCCCGGGTCCGGCCTCTCGGGCGGCCAGCAGCAGCGCCTCTGCATCGCCCGCGCCATCGCCGTGGAGCCGCAGGTGATCCTCATGGATGAGCCCTGCTCCGCCCTGGACCCCATCTCCACCCTGGCCATTGAGGACCTCATCAACGAGCTCAAGGACCAGTACACAGTGGTGATCGTTACCCACAACATGCAGCAGGCCGCGCGCGTGTCCGACAAGACCGCCTTCTTCAACATTGCGGGCACCGGCAAGCCGGGCAAGCTGATCGAGTACGGCGACACGCACACCATCTTCAGCAACCCCGTACAGAAGGCTACGGAAGACTACGTCTCCGGACGCTTCGGGTAAACCGCTGTTCCCGTTGGCGATCTACTGACCGGTTTAGTACGCTAATCGAGATACTTTCGCAACTAGTAGTAAGCCAGCTTAAGGAGTTTTGCCATGACGCAGACGGCCAGTGAACCCCTGGGCCCCCAGCTTACTGTTTCCGTAACCGGGGTGGACGCAGTGCAGGACGCTGTTGAACCGGCGCAGGCTTTCGCCGCTGCGGCGGGGCTGGCGGGACCCCTGGCCGCCGGTCCGCTGGCACCGGAGCTCGAACCGCACCTGGCCCTGGCCGCGTTCGGAGTTGAGGAAGCCATCGAGGAAGAGGATGTCCTGGCCGAGGTGTGGCGCACCAGCTCGCGCCTCGAAAGCATGCAGTGGGAACTGGACACCGCCCAGGAGTCCCTGCGGCAGGCTGTCCGCAAGGCTTCCGCTGCCGGAGTGGCGGACGGCGAACTGTGCAGCGCCGCCAACCTGACCCCGGAGGAGCTCGCCGCCGTGCTGATGGCCGCCGCCGTCGTCAGCCCTGTGGCGCTGGAGCTCTAGCAAAACCTTGAGGCGCGGCGGCCGCGGTGCCTATTCCGGGACCTCCAGCTGGAACCCGCAGTGGCAGCGCAGGACCCGGGTCGGCAGGGATACGGCGTTGAGCCCGCTGCCTGACCTGCTGCTGCGGTAGCAGAGCCGCTCTACCTCGAACTCCGCCTCTTCCATGGGGAAGCCGCAGTGGATGTAGTCGTCCCCGAAGAGGACCACCTGGGCCATCCAGCGGACCTGGTTCAGCGCGGCCGCGACGTCGGTGGCGTAGGCCGTGTGTTCCTGGAACAGGTCGCAGTCGTTGCACGTGTAGGACACCGTGACCAGGTCCCCGCCGGCAGCGCCGATGGCAGTAATGGCGTGGATGGTCAGCTGGTGCTCGGTTCCGCAGGCCTCGCACTGGGGTTGCCGGGGCTGTGGAAGGTGGCGCCGGGAATAGGAGGGAGACATGACGCCTGCTCTTTTCCGCGTTGTGCATCCAGGCCGCCGGGTGGCTGCAGCGGCGCCGCGTCCGCAGCCCTGCACACGGCGCGGACGCCGGTCCCCGGCACCGTTGACCGGGGGCGCACTTTCGAATCTACGTCACGGCGGATTCCCTGTACAGGGCAGCGCCGCCCCCGGCAGGCCCCGCCTAGGCGGAAATGGGGGAGAGGGCCAGCGCCAGCACGAAGCCCAGGGCGCACGTCGCCAGCGGGGTCAGCCCCCAGAGCCACAGGATCCGGATGACCAATTTTCGGTTGGTGACCGAAAAGTGCTGGTTCTCTCCGGCGCCGAGGGCACCGGCCGTGACGGTGTGGGTGGTGGAAAGCGGCCAGTGCAGCCCGATGGCGCCCACGAAGAGCATCAGCGCGCTGAAGGTCTGGGCGACGGAACCACGCAGGGGATCGATCCTGGTGATCTTGTATCCGATGGTGTGGGAGATCCGCCATCCCCCGAAAAGCGTCCCGGCAGTCATCATTACCGCGGAAAGTGCCGCAACCCAGGTGGGGATCCCGCCGTCGGAATAGCCTGCTGCCAGCAGGGCCAGCAGCAGCACCGCGCTGACGCGTTGGCCGTCCTGCAGGCCGTGGCCAAAGGCCACCGCGCCGGCGGCAACGGCCTGGCCCCGGCGGAAGCGCTGGTTCACCACGTTGGGCTGGGTATAGCGGGCCACCCACGTGGCCGGATACACCAGGAGGAAGGAGCCGCTGTAGGCCACCAGCGGGGACAGTACCAGCGGCAGGACCACCTGGAACAGGAGCGACTGGTCCACCCCTGCCACTCCCGGGCCCCCGATCGCCAGGCTGGCGAGGCCTGCGCCGGCGAGCCCGCCCACCAGGGCGTGGGTGGAGGAGGCAGGGATGCCGCGCCACCACATCAGGACGCCCCAGGCGCAGGCGCTGGCCAGGCCCGCCACCAGGATGGCCAGGCCGTCAGTGCCGGACGGAAGGTTGATCCAGGTACGGCTGACGGCGACGGCGAGCAGGGCGCTCAGGAGGGCGCCGACAAAGTTGAAGAACGCGGCGAGGAGCACGCCGACGCTGGGGGTGAGCGCCCGGTTCCGCACGGCCAGGGCCACCGAGGTGGACGCGTCGCGGAACCCGTTCAGGAAAGCAAACGCCGCGGCCAGCAGGACCACCGCGCCAAAGATGACTGCCGTCACGTCAGGATTCCTTGACGATGATGCTGCCTACCTGGGTGGCCACCCGCCGCATGTCCTTGGTGACCTCCACCAGCTGGTTGGCGATGTCCCGGTTGCGGGAGTACTGGGCCCACTTCATGTCCGCGATCATGTCCGCCACCCAGACGCGGTGGGTCCGTTCGGCCCGCTTGGCGAGGCGCAGGATTTCGATCCAGTAGTCCTCGAGGTCGTCCAGGTTATTGAGCCTGCGCATGGCGTCAACGGTCAGCTCGGCCTGCCTGCTGATGATCTCCAGCTGGTCCGCCGCGCGCTTGGGGAGGCGGTCCAGCCGGTAAAGTGCCACCAGCTCCGCCGCGGCGTCCATCTTTTCCATGGCTTCGTTGAGGTACCGGGAGAGGGCGTACATGTCCTCGCGGGGCAGCGGATTCACAAAGCTGGTGCGCATATGGGTCAGCAGCGCGAAATGCAGTTCGGCGGACTTGGCCTCGATGTTGTGCATGTCCTCAACGAGCTTGCCGTGTTCGTCCGCGGGTACGCCAAGGATCTCGGCCAGGGTGGCGGTGGCCAGCACGATCTGTTGTGCCATCTGTGAGAGCAGGTTCAGCCCTGCGGGCTCCTGTGGAAAAAGGCGCAGCTTCACGTGTTTACCGGTCTCCAGGACGTATCAAGGCGGGGGTTGCTGCCGTGTGACTTGACGGCGGCGCGCAACTGACGCTTACTCTACCGGCCCGTAACTGCACCCTCTGAATCGACCACCTGGCAGAGGGCAGAAAAATGGTGCCGAACCGGATACGCCTCTCGGCGGTAGGCCGCTCTAGGCGGCTAATTGTTGAAGCCCGGGGGTTTCGCGGCTCGGCACCGGTTTCAGTCTTCTACTTCACCCGGCCCAAGTCAATCTTGACAGCGGAGGCTTGGTTCGTCCCGGAAATCCGGTCCGCCGGGGGAAAGGACGCCTCAGTCCAGTTCGCCCAGGCGCCACGCGTTGGCCGCGTGTTCAAGGTCCTCGGCGGTCTTGACCAGCTGGTGGGAGTTGCGGGTCAGCTTGCTGGCGTGTGCCTCGTTGGCATGCTCGGCGCCGTCGGCGAGGGTGGCCTGGCCGAGCGCCACCACGCGGCAGAACGCGGCAGAGCGTTCCAGCGCGACGTCGAAATCGCCGTCGAACGCGCCGGAAAGGATGGCGTCCGCCATGGTGCGCATTTCGTCGGCGCCCGGTGGCTCAGCCGCGCCGGCCACCACGTTGGATACCTGGGCGGTGTCCCTGCCCGCGCGGAAGTAGACGGAGATGCGTTCGGGGTCCTGGACGGTGGCGGCACGGAGTGCGTAGAGCCGCCAGAGGGCGCCGGGAAGGGACCGGGCAGGGCTCTCCGCCCACATCTCGGCGATGGCGTCCAGGCCCTGTTCGTCCGCTAGCTTCACCAGGCGTTCGGTGATCACCGGATCGTCGCTGTCGCGGCCATGGCGGACCAGGGCCTGCGCGGCAAGGTGGGCAGCCTCCGACACGCGGGCGGGATCGGCACCGCCTGCGAAGGGCTCGAAGTCCATCGGAGCGAAGGGCTTGGGCTTATGGTGCCGGTTGCTGCCGCCGTACGGAGTTGTTCCTGCTTGCTCGCTCATGCCCCCCACGCTACTCCTGTGCCACAGCGGAAATCGAGCGTCCGCGGGGCTTGTCCGGTGACGGCAGCAGGGTCCCGGACCGCGGGGTTAAAACGTACGACGGCGGCGCCCGGGGCGTGTGCGAAGTGCCCGGAACCATGGGTTACAGTATTAACGTCCAGAAATGGATTGGGCCGTACGGGCAGGCACTGCGTGTTTGACCGGCCGGCAGGGGCCTTTAGCTCAGTTGGTAGAGCATCGGACTTTTAATCCGTGGGTCGTGGGTTCGAGCCCCACAGGGCCCACCCATCAAGACCGAGAGGGTCCGCCGCGAACGCGCAGGCGGGCCCCGTTCTTTTAAGCAACCCCGGTCACACAGCCACGACAGTCCCGTTCCGCGGCAGTCCGCCCGCGAATGAGACGGGAACCGCGGAAGCCTGTCCAGGATCTGCGGCGTCCATGGCCTGCACGTGCACATGCGGTTCGGTGCTGTTGCCCGAGTTGCCGCACCGTCCCACCGGCTCCCCGCTCCGGACCAGCTGGCCCGGCTGGACGCAGATGCTCCCGCGCTTGAGATGGCACAGCGCGATGAACACCCCGCCGACCTCGATGATCACGTGGTTGCCCGCCAGGCCCACCCACCCCTCCCGCACGCGCCGGGCCTGGGTTGCGGCATAACCGATCGAAGGAAAGCCGCGGAAAGCTGCATGGTCCGGCTCCCCGTCACGGGCGGCGCGGACCAGACCGGACGCCGGTGCCATCACAGCCCTGCCGAACCCTGCAAAGCGTTCCGGCTGCTCGGACCGGAACAGTGAGGCCAGGGTGACCGGCGCCGACTGCCCACTGGCGTCCACCGGTGTGAAGTCGATGGCGAAGCTCGTGGCAAAGAGCCGTGTCCCATGGCTGGGGACCCGGTCCGCCGGTGAGTTCTGCACCAGCCAGGTGCCCGTGAAGGGATAGGCCAGGTCAACCGGGCCTGCCGGATTCACGGTTCAGCGGCGGGGTCGTATTGGAAGGCGCGCAGCTCCTGCGGGCAGCGGCAGGCCACCGCGATCTTCGCAGCCCACTGCACCGCGGCGTCGTACGCGGGCAGTTCCAGCACCGTGTAGCCGCCCTCGATCTGCGCGGTCTGGGGGTAGGTGCCCGCACGTACGGTCCCGTCACCGCTGACGGTGACGGGCGGGACGCTCTCGTCAATGCCGCCCCCGAAAACCCAGACACCGGCGTCTTTTGCCTCCTGGACCACTGCGTGGGCGGCGTCTGCTACTTCCTGCAGCCCGCCGGCGGGGATGTCCATGGCGCCGCTGGGAAACGAGATCAGGTACTTGGTCATTCCGCCGGCTCCTTCTTCGCAAACGGTGGATCACCCTCATCCTTCCCACTGGTCCGCTGCCGCGCAAGGATTCAGCCGCACTCTTCACGGGCACCCAAGCCGGTGCCCCAGGCGGGCGCAACACGGGGAGCCGCAGGGACGGCAACAGGCACAATAGGCACATGGCAAAAACCAGCAAGGGCCGGATGCCGCGCCTGGAAGACGTGGCCAAGGTGGCCGGCGTCTCCCACCAGACCGTCTCCCGCGTGGTGAACAACCACCCCAACGTGAGCAAGGCGACCCGGGAAAAGGTTGAGGCGGCCATTGCCGAACTGGGGTACCGACGCAACACCGCGGCCCGGAGCCTGGTCACGCGGCGCTCGCAGACCATCGGCGTGCTGGCCAGTGAGCTCTCCCAGTACGGGCCCGCGAACACCCTGCTGGGGGTTGAACATGCGGCCCGCAACGCCGGCTACTTTGTCAGCATCGCGGCGTTGCGGGAAGTAAGCAGGGACGCCATCGCCGATGCGGTGGGCCACTTCATGGACCAGGCCGTGGACGGGATTGCGGTACTGGTCCCGCACGCGGACACCCTGGCCGTGCTGGAGCAGCTGAACCTTCCGGTGCCCGTGGTGGCCGTGGGCTCCGCCGGCAGCGCCTCCGTCAGCGGGGCCATGGTGGACCAGCGCGCGGGCGCCAGGCTCGCCGTCGAACATCTGGTCAAGGAGGGCCACCTGCGGATCGGGCATATCGCCGGCCCTCCGGACTGGACGGACGGTGCCGAGCGCGCGGAGGGCTGGCGCGCGGCGCTTCGCGAGGCAGGGCTGGACGAATCACTCCTGGTGGAAGGGGACTGGAGTGCGGGGAGCGGCTACGCAATCGGCCGCCGCCTGGCGTCCGGACTCACGGCCACGGCCATCTTTGTGGGGAACGACCAGATGGCCCTGGGCCTCCTGCGCGCGTTCACCGAGGCGGGCGTGAGGGTGCCCGACGACGTCTCCGTGGTGGGCTTCGACGACCAGCCCGAAGCGGGCTACTTCACGCCGCCGCTGACAACCGTTCGCCAGGACTTCGAGGAACTGGGGCGCCGCTGCATGGACATCATGCTCGACGAGATTGAGTCAGGTGCCGCGGTGAGCTCCACCGTGGTCCCGCCGCAGCTTGTCCTCCGCGCCAGCACCGCCGCCCCGGCGTCCGCTTAGAAGCCCGGGGAAACCGTCCGGGAAGCCGGCTTAAGCTGCGGAAGAAGAAAAGTTAAAAAATCTCCATGAATCTGCATCCAAATCCGGGCCTGCGCCGGTAGTAGGGGTGTCAGCAAAAAACGCCCGGCAGCCGGGCCGTTCAAGGAGATGGACATGCGCAACACAATCTTTACCGCAGGTGCCGGGGCGGCAGCCATTGCAGCCGCAATCGCCCTGGCCGGCCCCGCCAACGCAGCAGAAGGAGATGCCCAGCTCTCAGTGCTGCACGGCGTTCCCGGACTGACCGTGGACGTCTGGGTCAACGGCGACCGGACGCTGGACGATTTCACCCCGGGAACCCTCGCCGGTCCGCTGGCCCTTCCCGCGGGCACCTACGAAATTGCCATCACGGCAGCTGACGCAGCCGACGCGTCCGCCCCCGCCATCGGTCCCGTCAGCGTCAACCTGGCTGCCAATGGAAACTACACCGCAGCCGCCCACCTCGGCGCGGACGGCAAGCCCACGGCAAGCCTGTTCACCAATGACGTCTCCCGGATCGAGGCCGGCAAGGGCAAACTGACCGTCCGGCATGCCGCCGCCGCCCCTGCCGTCGATGTCCTGGCCGGCGGCACCGCCGTCGTCACCAACCTGGCCAACCCGAACGAACAAACCCTGACCCTCGATCCCGGCACGGTCCCGGCCGCCGTTGCCGCCGCCGGCACCACCACCCCCGTGATCGGCCCGGCAGACGTCACGGTGGCCGAAGGGACGCACACCATTGTCTACGCCTGGGGCAGCCTGGCGGACCAGAACCTGAAGCTGGCCGTTCAGACCATCGAGGGCCTGCACACCGCTCCGGCGTCGGTGCCCGGCGCCCTTGACGGTTCCGCAAATACCGGCGGGGCGGGCCCCGCAGTTGCCACAGCGGGGTTCGGCCTGGCAGCCCTGGCCCTGCTGGCCGGGGCGGTGGGCGTCAGCCGCGCCGTCCGCGCCCGGCGGGCCGAACTGTAGCCGCCACTCTGTAGGACCATCAGCGCAGGGGCCCGGCCGCACACCCGCGGACGGGCCCCTGCGCCGGCCCTTTTGTTCCCCAACCGATGTCTTCCTTGGAAGGAACTCCTCATGAACGGACGCACGACGCCGGAAGGCTGGTGCCGCCGCCGGCCTGCCTCAAGGGGTGCGGCAGCAGCGCTGGTGGTTGGGGTGCTGGTTCTCTCCGGCTGCGGTTCCGCCGCCCCGTCCAATTCCGGGCAGGCACCGCCCCCTGCGGCTGCAGCCAGTTCAGTGGCTCCGCCGGATTCCCCGCTGCCGCAGGCGGCCGCCCCTTCCAGTCCTGGCACCGCGCAGCCGGGGGACATCCCGCTCCGGCCAGCGACCCTGCCGGCGAATGCCCCAGCACCGGCACCCACTTCGCTCACCGTTGCCGGCACGGCCATTGATATGCCGGTGGTGCCCGGGGGAGTGTCCACCGCAGGAGCGATGGAGATCCCGGACGTGTTCGACCGTGCCGCCTGGTACAGGTTCGGCCCCGCCCCCGGGGCGGCCGAAGGCGCCGCCGTCATCGCCGGACATATCGACACCACCTCGGACCGCGCGCCCTTCTCCGCCCTGAAGTCGCTCCCGGCGGGAACCATCATCCGCGTGGGAAGGGACGGCGCCCCCGCGCTCAGTTACCGGGTAGTGGGCGTGGAGCTGATGGCCAAGGACAGGTTCGACGGCGCGTCCCTCTTCAGGCGGTCAGGGCCCCATGAACTCAAACTCGTCACCTGCGGCGGCAAATGGCTGGACGAGCGGATGGACTACAGCGACAATGTGATTGTCACCGCAGTCCCTGCCTGAACCGGTCCCCGCATGAACCAGTTCCTGCACAGCCGGTGGCCAGCCATGTATCTCGTCGCCGAAGCCGGGAGGGAGACGCCCGTGACGCTCCCAGGCCGCGCGTCCCCTGGATGGGATGACGGGCTCACCGCCTCTTTCCTGTCCGGCGATGAGCATGCACTGGCGGCGGCCTACCGCGAGTTCGCGCCGCTGGTCCATACGCTGGCCGTCCGGTCCCTCGCGGACCGCGCGGCGGCGGACGACGTGACCCAGGAGGTCTTCATCCGCGTGTGGCGCTCCCGGAACACCTTCAACCCGCAGGTGGCCCGGCTCCCGGCGTGGATTGTTGGCATCACGCGCAATGCCATCGCGGATGCCCAGCAGTCGTCGGCCCGCGAAGCGCGCAAAGCCTATGCCGCTGCGGGCGCCGGCATGGCCGGGGACGCGGGGGCCGGAACGGAGGCCGCGGAAACACTGGCGGACCGGCTGCTCCTGGACGGCGAACTGGAAAAGCTGGGTGAGCCCCAGGGGTCCATCATGAAGCTTGCCTTCTACGAGGACCTGACGCACGAACAGATTTCAAGGAAACTGGACCTTCCCCTTGGTACCGTCAAGAGCCACATCCGCCGCAGCCTGACCCACCTGAGAAGCAGATTGGAGGTTGACCATGCCGCATCTTGATCCGGAACAGTTGAGCCTCCTGGCGCTGTACAACGACTGGGATGACCCTGGCGGCCGGGAGCACCTCCTGGCCTGCCCCCAGTGCGCCGCCGACTACGCCGCCCTGCGGCGTGCCGTCGAAGCGGTGAAGACGACGCCGGACACCAGCCGGCTCTCCGTGCCCGGCCCCCAGGTCTGGGCGGGAATCCACCGCGAGCTTGGCCTGGGCGAGTGCGTCCGGGAGGACCCGCTCGCGGCGGCGGAGCCGGCGGAACCCGGGTCTGTGGGAGACGTTTCAGAGGAACGCGGGGCTGAGCGTGGCGGGGCTGATGGAGGTGCCGCAACACCTGCCGTCACGCCCGCACCCGGGGACGTGCCGCCGTCGAACATTGTCCCCCTCGGTGACAAAGCAATCGGCAGCCGGACAAGGGGAACCCGGACAAGGGGTGCCGGAACGGACAGTGCCCGGACGAGGGGCGCCTGGCAGCGCCCCGGAACGTGGCTGGCCACGGCGGCAGCTGCTGTCCTGGTGGTTTTCGGCGCCGTCTGGGCCCTCAACCGCCCGCCCCAGCCCCAGGAGCTGGCGGCAACGCAGCTGACCCCGCTCCCGCAGCACTCCGCGGCGGGATCGGCCAAAGTGGTGGAGGCCAAGGATGGTTCCCGCAGCCTGGAGGTCAGCCTGGACAAGGACGAAGCCAGGGGCTACCAGGAGGTGTGGCTGATCGCGCCGGACCTTTCCAAGCTGGTCAGCCTGGGCGTTATGAACTCCACCTCCGGAACGTTCCAGGTGCCTGCCGGCCTTGACCTGTCCCAGTACCCGGTGGTGGATGTCTCGGACGAGCCCATGGACGGCAACCCCGCCCACTCCACCATAAGTATTGCCCGGGGCACCCTCACATCCTGATCTGGGCCCGCGGACGCACCCGCTGAACAGGCGGAACCGGCAGCGGGTCAGCGGCCGAAGTGTGAGTGCGGCGCACCTTCCGGGAGCCGCTCCAGGATGTCCTCGGCCACCTTGCGCACCTTGATGTTCCGGTGGCTTGAAGCCTTGGCGAGGATGGCGAACGCCTCCTGGTAGGAGCACCTGTTCTGGGCCATGATCACGCCGCAGGCCACATTGATGGACGTGCGGCTGTCGAGGGCCGAGCGGAGGTCCGTGGCCAGTGACCGGGCAGTGTGCAGGTTGATGGCCATCTGGAGGCTTTTGGTTGCCAGCAGCGCGAAAGTGCGTGCCTCCGCGATGGCCTGGAGCGGAAAGGCCTTTGAATCCTGGGCGAAGAAGGCGAGGGCGGCCCTTGACTGGCCGAGTTCGCTGTTGCCGGGAATCCCGTCGTCGGCAGGAATCTCTGCGTCCAGGCGGAGCCTGACCGCGAGGGCGCTGCCAAACCCGGCCGCCTGCAGTTGGCCGGAATAGTGCTGCCAGCGGAAGTCCCCGTTCCTCTGGAGGACCGCCACGGGGTGGCCGCCGGCCATGACATCGGTCACCGGGCCCTCGGCCGTTTCCCGTTCCCACTCCAGCAGGCTGACTACCTCGTCGGTGGTGCCGGTGATGGCGGGACCACGCTTGGGTTGGTGGAGCACCAGGCCACAGCCGACATCTATTCCAGCGGTCCTGACCACGTGCGCGGCCGATGCAGCCACCAGCAGGTCCAGGGAGTCTGCCAGGGTCCGGGCGCCATTGACCAGGTCCAGCAGCAGAGCCGTGTTCCGTGGGTTTGCCTGCTCATGGCTGCCCTCCCCGGGCAGCGGTGCGTGGCCCCTCCGGGAGAGCGGAGGGGCAAGAGGGCCGGCGACGGCTGGGGGAGAGTCCTTGGTCTCGAAGGACTCCTCGTCGCCGGCCCCGCCTATCACCCGGGTCCGATGGACCGGGAAGCCTGCGCGGCCTATGTGTGGTGAACGATGCATTGCCAGTCTCACACCCCCCTAGTGAGCCAAGTACCAAGAGCCTGAAGGTCTTGTCTCTGTGAAAAACCTAATGGCCCTCCGGGCCCCGGTGAATGCGTAGCTGGTACCTGTTTTTTCGATTAGGTAGTACTTGGAGGTTCCGGCTCCTGCGCCGTTTTGAGCGTCGCCGCAGGTGGGACCGCCGCAGCGTCCTCCGGCCGCGGCTGGAACCTTCTGGCGGGACCGCAGGCCGAACCCTTGACTCCGGGACCAGCGCAACAAACAATGTTTTCTATAACGTTGCAGAAACTACCTGAGGATACCTTCGTGACCCAGCCACAACCCCCCGCAGCCAAAATCACCGTCGATCCGTCGTTCACGGTAGGTCCCGTCCGCCGTCGTACATTTGGCGCGTTCGTTGAGCACCTTGGCCGGTGCGTGTACACCGGCATCTTCGAACCGGAACACCCGGAGGCCGACGAGGACGGCTTCCGCAAGGACGTCCTGGAACTGACCCGTGAGCTTGGTGTTTCCACCGTGCGCTACCCCGGCGGCAACTTCGTCTCCGGCTACCGCTGGGAGGATGGCGTGGGCCCGGTGGACCAGCGTCCCGCCCGCCTGGACCTGGCCTGGCACTCCACTGACCCCAACACCGTGGGCGTGGACGAGTTCGCCAAGTGGTCGGCCAAGGCCGGCGTGGAACCCATGATGGCCGTCAACCTGGGCACCCGCGGCGTGCAGGAGGCATTGGACCTCGTGGAGTACTGCAACATCGACGGCGGGACCGCCCTCTCCGAGCAACGCCGCACCAACGGGGCCGGCAACGGCTACGGCATCAAAATGTGGTGCCTGGGCAACGAAATGGACGGGCCCTGGCAGATCGGCCACAAGAACGCCCTGGAGTACGGCCGGCTCGCGGCGGACACCGCCCGCGGCATGCGCATGATCGACCCTGACCTGGAACTCGTGGCCTGCGGCAGCTCCGGGCCCAGTATGCCCACCTTCGGGGAGTGGGAGCGCGTGGTCCTGACGGAAACCTACGACCTGGTGGACCTGATCTCGGCGCACCAGTACTTCGAGGACTTCGGCGACCTGCAGGAACACCTGGCTGCCGGGCACAAGATGGAAGCCTTCATCCGCGACATCGTGAGCCACATTGACCACGTGAAGTCGGTCAAGAAGTCCAGCAGGCAGGTGAACATCTCTTTCGACGAATGGAACGTCTGGCACATGAGCCGCGACGAGTCCAAGGTGCCCACAGGCAAGGACTGGCCCGTGGCCCCCGTCCTGCTGGAAGACACTTATACAGTGGCTGACGCCGTGGTGGTGGGGGACCTCCTGGTCACGCTGCTCCGGAACACCGACCGCGTCCACTCGGCCAGCCTGGCGCAGTTGGTGAACGTCATCGCACCCATCATGACCGAACCCGGCGGCCGGTCCTGGAAGCAGACCACCTTCCACCCCTTCGCCCTGACCTCCCGGCACGCCTCCGGCACGGTGCTGCAGCTCGCCGTCGAATCCCCCCTGGTCAGCGGCGGCACGACGACCGGCTTCGCGGCACTGTCCGCCGTCGCCACCTACGACCCGGACAAGGGCGAGGCCGTAGTGTTCGCAGTGAATCGATCAGCCGCCGATGCCCTGGCACTGGATGCTGCCGTAGCAGGCCTGGGTGATGTCCGGGTGGTGGAGGCCGTCACCTACGCCAACAAGGACCCTTACTGGCAGGCGAGTGCTGACGATTCCACGTCCGTCCTACCGTCGGAAAACGGCACGGTGAAAGTGGACGGGGGCCGGCTCACCGCTGAGCTTCCGGCAGTGTCCTGGTCCATGATCCGGCTGGCTGTGGAATCCTGACCCGGCGAAATTTCCCTGGGGGGTGCGCTTATGACGACGGCGGCCCGCAGGTGGGAGGATGGACGGCATGGAACTGCACATCACGGGGGACCCCGCCGCGGACAAGTTGTTGAATGAGGACGACTTCGCCCTCCTGACCGGCATGCTGCTGGACCAGCAGGTGACGATGGAATCCGCGTTCGCCGGGCCGGAAAAGATCCGGACCCGGATCGGGTCGCTGAAGCCCGAGGCCATTGCGGCGCACGATCCTGCGGCGTTCGTGGAGATGTTCAAGGAACGGCCCGCCGTCCACCGTTTTCCGGGCTCCATGGCTGCGCGCGTGCAGGCGCTCGCCGAAGCGGTCCAGAACGAGTGGGACGGCGATGCCGCCGCCATCTGGACCAAGGGCTCGCCGGACGGTGCCGAGGTGCTGCGCCGGCTCAAGGCGCTGCCCGGTTTCGGGGAGCAAAAGGCGAAGATCTTCCTTGCCCTGCTGGGCAAGCAGCGGGGCCTCGAGGCTCCGGGCTGGCGCGAAGCGGCAGGCCACTACGGTGAGGATGGCGCCTACCTGTCGGTGGCCGACATTGTGGACCCGGAATCCCTGGTCAAGGTGCGGGCCAGCAAACAGGCTGCCAAGGCGGCGGCAAAGGCAGGAAAAGAACGTTAATGGCAGTCACCATGAACGACGTTGCGAGGGCGGCAGGCGTCTCCCTCAAAACCGTTTCGAATGTCCTGAACGACTACGAATTCATCCGCCCCGCCACCAAGCAACGGGTGCAGGATGCCATCGCGGAGCTGGGTTACGAGGCCAACCTCACCGCCCGCAGCCTGCGGTCCGGCAAGACGTCCATGCTGGGCCTGGTCCTGTCCGACCTCTCCGCCCCCTACTATGCCGAGCTGGCGTCCAGGCTGATGAAGGCTGCCGCCCGGCACGGCTACCGGGTGATGGTGGAGCAGTCCGACGCCGAAGCCTCCGCTGAACTTGGCGCCCTTCAGGGGACCTTCCGGCAGCTCACCGACGGACTCCTGTTCACACCGCTGGTAGTGGACGCGGATGCGATTGCCGCGCGGGCGGGCAAGAAGCCGCTGGTGATGCTCGGCGAGCACATCGTGGATCCCCGTTTCGACCTGGTGACCATGAAGAATGAGGAAGCCGGGGCTGCGCTGACCAGGCACCTGCTGGCCGGCGGCCGCCGTCGTATCGCCGTGGTGGGAGCGAACACGGGGGAGTCCGCCGGGACTGCGGGCCTGCGCCTGAACGGGTACCGGAGTGCGCTGGCGGAAGCAGGCATCCCCTTCGACGCCGCGCTCGTGGCACCCGCTGAATGGCGGCGCGATACGGGTGCTGCCGCCGTCGCCGGTCTGCTGGAGAAGGGCGTGGAGTTCGACGCCGTCTTCGGGCTGAATGACGTACTGGCGCTGGGGGCCATGCATGAGCTACTGATCCGCGGCGTCAAGGTGCCGCAGGACGTGGCGGTGGCCGGTTTTGACGACATCGACGAGGCGCGGTTCGCATCCCCCTCCCTGACCACCGTCTCGCCGGGCATGGATGAGATCGCCGAGCGGTCCATCAGCCTGTTGCTGGAGCGGATCACCGGCCGCGAGCCCTCGGAACAGGGCGTGCACGTGGAAGCCGGGTTCGAACTGAAGGTCAGGGAATCCGCACCCTAGGGTTTCGCCGCGCTCCACGCGGGTAACTTTTCCTCACCACCCGCCGGCCCACCGGTTCAACGAGGAAAGGTGCCCACATGATTGCCCTCCTGGTCATCGACATGCAGAACGCATTCTTCGAAACGCCCGAACTGGCGGCCCAGCAGGACCGGGTGGTCAATGAGTGCAACCGGCTGCTGGAAGGCTTCAAGGCCGCCGGGCACGCGGCGCTCCTGGTCGGCACCGAACACGAGCGGGACAAGTCCACCTGGACCCTCAGCATGCTGGACGACGACCAGGGCTTCATTTTCCGCGGGAGCGCGCAGGCCCAGTCGGTGCCCGGGCTCATCAAGGAGGACCTGCCCCAGTTGAACAAGACCCGGGACAGTGCCTTCGTGGGAACCAACCTGCTGGCCCGGCTGCGGAACTGGGATGCCGACGAGGTGGTGCTCGCCGGAGTCTCCACGCACAACTGCATCGCCCAAACCGCAGCCGACGCATTTGCTCACAACATCCGGGTCACTTACGCCAAGGACGCGATGGCCTCCGAAGCCGACCAGGACGCTGCCGACATGCTCCGCATCCTCTCCACCACCTACCGCCAGCCCATCCAGTCCAGTGGCGAGATCCTTGCCCGGCTCAGCGGGGCGGAGTAGCCTCCCACCGTTGGGGCACATCCCCAGCTTTCGTTGATACTCCTGAAACCTGGCGGAAACGTGACCCGCCTACGCTGGCAGCACGCCGCAGGCCGTCGAAGGGAAACCCATGCATCTCATGCCGCGTGAGCAGGAAAAACTCCTGATCGTGGTGGCCGCCGACCTGGCCCGCCGAAGGCAGTCCCGCGGCCTCAAGCTGAACTACCCCGAGGCCGTGGCCATCATCAGCTATGAACTGATCGAGGGCGCCCGCGACGGCAGGACCGTGGCCGACCTCATGAGCTACGGCACCACCCTTCTCACCCGGGCCGACGTGATGGAAGGCGTGCCTGAGATGATCCACGACGTCCAGATCGAGGCCACCTTCCCGGACGGCACCAAGCTGGTCACCGTCCACAACCCCATCCGCTAAGGAGCGCGGCAATGATTCCAGGCGAGTACGTCCTGCGGCCGGAGCCCGTGACCGCGAATGCGGGCCGGGAGGCAATCGAGGTGGCCGTGACCAACACCGGCGACCGGCCCGTCCAGGTGGGGTCGCATTTCCATTTCGCCGAGGCCAACGCGGCCCTGGCCTTCGACCGCGAAGCAGCTTATGGCCGGCGCCTGGACATTCCCGCGGGAACGGCGGCCAGGTTTGAGCCGGGGGATTCGCGGAGCGTGCGGCTTATTGAACTGGCCGGGACCCGGGAGGTCTACGGGCTCAGCAACGCGGTCAATGGAAGGCTCGACGGCGGCACCCGCCAAAGCGGGCCTGTTACGGAAGGGGACGGCGAGTGAGCTTCGACATTCCGCGCCGGCAGTACGCGGACCTCTACGGCCCTACCACCGGGGACAGGATCCGCCTGGCGGACACCGAACTCTTCCTCGAAATCGAAAAGGACCTCACCGTGTACGGCGAGGAAGTGGTGTTCGGCGGCGGCAAGGTGATCCGCGACGGCATGGGGCAGAACGGCCAGGCAACCCGTGACGGGGACATTCCAGACAGCGTCATCACCAACGCCGTGATCCTGGACCACACGGGGATCTACAAGGCAGACGTGGCGCTGAAGGACGGCCACATCTTCCGGATCGGCAAGGCCGGCAACCCGCAGATCACCGACGGCGTGGACATCGTGATCGGCTCAAGCACCGAAATCATCGCGGGCGAGCGGAAAATCCTCACCGCCGGCGGCATCGACACCCACATCCACTTCATCTCCCCGGACCAGATCCCCACCGCCCTGGCCAGCGGCGTGACCACGATGATCGGCGGCGGCACCGGGCCCGCCGAAGGGACCAAAGCCACCACCGTGACCCCCGGAAGGTGGCACATCCAGCGGATGCTGCAGGCCGCCGAGGCGTTCCCCCTGAACATCGGCCTGTTCGGCAAAGGCCACGCATCCGCCGTCGAACCCCTCGCCGAGCAGATCCGCGCCGGTGCCATCGGGCTCAAAGTCCATGAAGACTGGGGCGCCACCACCTCCTCCATCGACACATCGCTGAGGGTCGCTGACGAGTACGACATCCAGGTGGCCATCCACACCGACACCCTGAACGAGTGCGGGTTCGTGGAAGACACCATCCGCGCCATCAACGGCCGGGTCATCCACACCTTCCACACCGAAGGCGCCGGCGGCGGCCATGCACCGGACATCATCAAGATCGCGGGCATGCCCAACGTCCTGCCCGCCTCCACCAACCCCACGCTCCCGTACACGCGCAACACCATCGAAGAGCACCTGGACATGCTGATGGTCTGCCACCACCTCAACCCGGACATCCCCGAGGACGTGGCCTTCGCCGATTCCCGCATCCGCGCCGAAACCATCGCCGCGGAGGACGTCCTGCAGGACCTGGGCATCTTCTCCATCACTTCCTCCGACTCCCAGGCCATGGGCCGGGTAGGCGAGGTGATCACCCGCACCTGGCAGGTGGCGGACAAGATGAAGAAGCAGCGCGGGATGTTGGAAGACAACGACGGCGGGGCGCACGGCAGTGCGGACAGCGACAACTTCCGGCTCAAGCGCTACGTGGCCAAGTACACCGTCAACCCCGCCATCGCACAGGGCATCGCTGATTCCGTAGGATCAGTGGAAGTGGGCAAGTTCGCGGACCTGGTGCTGTGGGACCCGGCATTCTTCGGCGTCAAACCGGAACTGGTGCTCAAGGGCGGGCAGATCGCCTACGCACTCATGGGCGACTCCAACGGGTCCATCCCCACCCCGCAGCCGCGCACCATGCGTCCCATGTTCGCCACCTTCGGCAAGGCCGTTCAGCAGTCCTCCATCACCTTCCTGTCCAAAGCAGCTATCGACGCCGGTGTGCCCCAGGAGCTGGGGCTGGAAAAGGTCATCCGGCCCGTCTCCGGAATCCGCAACCTCACCAAGGCCGACCTCAAGCACAACGACGCCACGCCCGACATCCAGGTGGACCCGGAAACCTACCAGGTGACGGTGGACGGCGAGGACGTCACCTGCGAACCGTCCGACGTGCTGCCCATGGCCCAGCGGTACTTCCTCTTCTAGAACCGCGAATTCCAGACCCCCGAAAGCAACCACATGATCATCGACAAAGTCTTGGGCAACCTGCACGACCTGCCGGACTCCGACCTCGCCGCCTACGCCGGCCTGCACCGCGAAAAAGTCGTCCTGCCCAGCGCCCAGCTGGTCAAACGCATCCAGCGCGCCACCACCGACCACGGCAAGGAAATCGGCATCCGCCTCCCCGCCGGGTCCGGAGACCTCCGCGACGGCGACATCCTCCACGTCGAAGAAGCCAACATGATCGTGGTGTCCGTCCTGCCCACCGACGTCCTGGTCATCGCGCCACGGACCATCCACGAAATGGGCGTCACCGCGCACTCCCTCGGCAACCGCCACCTCCAGGCACAATTCTTCGACGCGGACAGCGAATACGGGGCCTCCGTCATGGTGTGCGCCTACGACCACACCGTCGAGGACTACCTCCGCCACAACGCCGTGCCCTACACCCGCCAGGAACGCGTCATGCCTGTGCCCTTCCGCCATGCTGAACACTCGCACTGACTCTCACGCGCTGCGCGCTCTTACGGGTGCGTCCGCTTGGGACGCCGCGAGGGATATGGGGCCGTGCCCGCTTCGCGGTGCCCGCCACACCGCGGCCCCATATCCCTCGCGTCGCTTGGGTTTCGCGCCTTTGGGAGGCGCTTAGTGGGTGGGTATCAGCTTGCTCTTCAGCAGCTCACTGACTCTGCTTTGCCTACCGGGGCTTTTGCTCACTCCTTTGGGTTTGAGACGTACATCGATCGGGAGCTCGTTTTTGATGAAGGGTCTTTCGGGCTCTGGCTAGGTGCCTTCGTCGGCCAGCAGCTGACCTATTCCGATGGGTTGGCTGTCCGGCTTCTGTATGAGGGGGGTGAGCTTGGGGAGCTGGATTCGCTTTTGTCTGCCTCTCTTCTGCCGCGGCAGGTTCGGGAGGCCAGCGTGAAGATGGGCGGCCGCTTGCTCGAGATCGGGGCTGAGGTGTTTCCCTCGCCTGCGCTGGAACTGTACCGGGACCTGGTGGCCACGGGCCGGGCCGCCGGGCACCAGCCGCTGGCGTTCGCCGTCGTCGCCCGCTCCCTGGGTGTTCCGCTGCAGGAGGCGCTCGCCGCCTACCTCTTCGCAACCGTCACGTCCCTCACGCAAAACGCCGTCCGCGCCATCCCGCTCGGCCAGAACGCGGGGCAGCGGGTGCTGCGGAAAGCGCACGACGACGTCGCTGCCGCCATCGACGCGGTCGCGCGCCTCACGCCGGACGACCTCGGCGCCGTGAGCCCGGGACTGGAAATTTCGCAAATGCGGCACGAACGCCAGCGTGCCCGGATGTTCATGAGCTGACCGTGCTCGTGACCTAGGAGGAAACCATGACTGAACCCATCAAAATCGGTATCGGCGGGCCCGTCGGCGCCGGCAAAACCCAGCTCGTGGAGCGGCTCACCCGGCACATGAGCGGCGATATCTCCATGGCCGCCATCACCAACGACATCTACACTATCGAGGACGCCAAAATCCTCGCCGCCAACGGCATCCTGCCCGTGGACCGGATCATCGGCGTCGAAACCGGGGGCTGCCCGCACACCGCCATCCGCGAGGACACCTCCATGAACACCGCCGCCATCGAGGAACTCAAAGCCCGGCACCCCGATCTGCAGGTCATCTTCGTCGAATCCGGCGGCGACAACCTCTCCGCCACCTTCAGCCCCGAACTGGTCGACTTCTCCATCTACATCATCGACGTGGCCCAAGGCGAAAAGATCCCGCGCAAAGCCGGCCAGGGCATGATCAAATCCGACCTCTTCATCATCAACAAAACCGACCTCGCACCCCACGTCGGGGCAGACCTCGCCGTCATGGAACGGGACTCCAAGGAATTCCGTGGCAACAAGCCGTTCTGCTTCACCAACCTGAAGACAGACGAAGGACTCGACAAGGTCATCGACTGGATCCGGCACGACGTCCTGATGCTCGACCTGGCATGACGTCCAGCATTCCCCTTGTCAGGTCACCTTGGGCGGCGCCCGCGGATGAAGGGGGCCGTGCCCGCTCCGCGGTGCCCGCCACGCCGCGGCCCCCTTCATCCGCGACCGCTCATCGCCCAGGGCGAGGGCGATTGGAGCTGGGCATCAGCGTGCCCGGGCGACGGTCAGTGGCATCCCGACAGTTCCATGAGGGGGCGCTTCGGGTTCTCCGCCCTCACTACCTCGATGACTCCGGGCAGGTTTGCTATGTCGTCGTGAATCCTGGCGGGGCTTATCTTGGGGCGGATCTTTTCCTGATTGATGTGGAGGTGGGGGACTCTGCTTCTCTGCTGCTGACTACCCAGTCCGCCACCAAGGTTTACCGGACTCCGGGGTCCTTTGCCGAGCAGCGGATGGCTTTGCGGCTGGGGGAGGGGGCGCGGCTGGAACTCATGCCGGACCAGCTCATCGCCTACCGGGAAGCCAGCTACCGGCAGCGGACGTCCGTGACCCTGCAGCCCTCGTCATCGCTGGTCATGGCCGAGGTTGTGACGCCCGGATGGTCGCCCGACGGCGCCGCCTTCCGCTATGAGGAAGTGCGCCTGAGGAACCACATCTGTGTGGAAACTGGGACGGGCACCGAACTGCTGGCGCTGGACAACCTGCTGATCCGGCCGCCGCTCCACGACGTCACCGGGCTCGGGTTCATGGAAGGCTACAGCCACCTCGGATCGCTGGTGGTGGTGGACCCCCGGGTGGACCAGGCGCTCGCCGACGAACTGCACCTGCTGACCGCTGACCACCAGGCCCTGACCGGCATCTCGCTGACCCGCACTGTTTCGGGGACCACCGGGCTGGTGCTGCGGAGCCTCTCCAACAGCACCGACGAACTGAACCGCCTGCTTCGATCCTGCACGGACCTGCTGCGCGGACGCTGGTACGGCCAAGAACCGCTGGACCTGAGGAAGCACTGATGGCCGGCATCGCTGCGCTCTACCGGGACCGGGACTCGTTGCCGCTCCGGACCCGGGCGCTCTTCACCTTTGGCGCCGTGGCCGCACTGCACGCTGCCGCCGTCGTCCTTTTGCTTGCCGGAACCCGGACCGGGGGCGGCGGGGCGCTGTCCTGGGGACTTGTCCTCACCTCCTACTTGGCCGGAGTGAAGCACAGCTACGACTGGGACCACCTGGCCGCCATCGATAACTCCACCCGGAAGTTCGTGGCACAGCGGCAGCATCCGGTGAGTGTGGGCTTCGCGTTCAGCCTGGGCCACAGCTCGGTGGTGACCCTGGCCGGGGTGCTGGTGATCGCCGGTGCGTCCATGGTTGGCGGGCTGATGGAGGACGGTACTGCCGGGAACCTGGTGCTGGGGCTGATCGGCAGCGGTGTATCCGGGCTGTTCCTGCTGGCCATGGGGCTGTTCAACGGCTCGGCCTTCACCCGCTCGGCCGCTGCCTTCCGGCGCTCCCGGTCCGGATCAGCCATCGATCCCCGCGACCTGGAACCGCAGGGACTGGTGGCACGGCTGCTGGCCAAACCCCTCGCCAGGGTGCGCCGGCCCCGGAACATCTACGTGATCGGCTTCCTTTTTGGGCTGGGTTTCGATACCGCCACCACCATCGGGCTGCTGATGATGACGACGGCGGCGTCGCTGGCCGGGGTGCCCCCGTTCGCCCTGCTCGCCCTCCCGCTCGCCTTCGCAGCCGCGATGACGCTGTGTGATTCGGTGAACGGCCTGGTGATGATGCGGATGTACCGCTCGGCACTGGCTGACCCGCGCCGGAAGCTTGGCTTCAATGCTGTGGTGACGGGCATCTCGGCGGTCTCGGCCCTGTTCATTGCCGTGATTACTTTGGCCGGCTTCATTCACGCCGCATTCGGCCTGCATGATCCGGTGACGGCTTGGCTTTCATCGATCGACCTGGGCGACGCCGGCGTGCTGCTGGTGGCGCTGCTGCTGGCCGTCTGGGGCGGCGCCGCGCTGGCGTGGAGGCAGGCCCGGAACGGATAGGGGCGCGGAGCCGGCATCCACTGCCGGCGCCGCGCCCCCGTTGGGGTAGGCGGCTCCTAGCCGAAATCGGCCACGTAGCTGGGAACTCCGACGGCGTCCGTGGACACCGGCGCTCCGGTGTCATTGACCACGTGGTCCAGTGTCCCGGCGCCAAGATTCACGGTCAGCAGGCTGTGCAGCTTCACGCCGGGCGTCACCGGGACCTCGAAGCCGCGGGTGGCGTGGATGGTGGGGTCCACGTTGTTGTACACATAGCTGCCGCCGCCCCACAGTTCATGGGTTTTGACGGAGTCTGCCACCTTGTACCCGGCCCAGCCGAGGACCCCGTCATGCTGCCACGCTGCCTGGTTCGGGGCGTCGTAGGGCAGTTCGTTCTGGAAGAAGACGGTTTTGCCGTTTTCGCCGTTCCAGATGACGTTGTACTCCTGGTAGTGCTCCACGAACAGGCCGGTGGCAGTGACGTTGTTGCCGTTGACGATCACGCCGTTCCTGCCGGTGTTGGTGGTCCAACCGACACCGTTGCCGTGGTCGGCGCGCCAGGCCCAGATATGGTCCAGGAGGACGTTGTCGCTGTTGACTTCCAGGCTGACCGAGGCTTTGCCCACGTGGGGCCCACCGATGCGGAAGAACACATCGTGGAGCGTGGTGGGGTTGGCCGGATCACTGCGGACGGCGGAGTCTGCTGATCCGCCGCCTGCGCCCGGGATTGCCTTGCCGACTCGCATCAGGGCAGGGGAGTTGACCTCGCCCGCGTCCACGGTGACGGCGGCAATGTCCACGCCGGGGACATCCGCGACTGTAAGGGGCACTGATCCGTTGACGGCGGTAAGTGATGCCATGCCCAGACCGAGCACTACGGTTCCGGCCCTCTTGACCTCGATGCTGCGGTCAATGTCGTAGACCCCGGGGGTCAGGATGAGGTTCTTTCCGCGGGCCAGCTGGGAGTTGATGGCCTGCACTGAATCGCCGGGCTTGGCGATGTAGAACTCTGCCAGCGGGATGCTGCGGCCTTCCGTGGGACCGTCTTCCCACGTGGTCCCTGCTGCATCCTGGCGGACGGAAGGCACGAATACGCTGTACAGGCCGGCCGGATCCACCGTCAGGTACGGCTTCTCCCTGCTGACCGGAGTCTTGTCCAGCGTGGTGTACGGCGGGGTGGGGAAGGAGTCGGCGGGCGCGCCGTCCACGCCCGAGAAGACCTGGTTCCAGACTCCGTTGGACCAGCTGCCGATGCTGCTGTCGCGCACCAGGTACTGCTGCTGGGAGCCATTGATGACGGCACCTGTCTTTGAGTCCGCGATGAACCCGCCGCTGGCGTACTGCGGGCCGGCGGTGCAGTAGTCCATCAGGGAGAGGTTGCCGCCGGTGATATTGACCCTGCGCATCGGTGAGGCCTGGGATGCCGCCCAGAAGTTGGCGGAGCTGCGGCAGCCTTCGAGGCCCGTGACATTGATGGTGAGGTTGGACAGTGAGCGCCAAAAATTGTTCAACGCAATGCAGTTATCCGCGGTGAGGCACCGGTTGTAGACGTCCACGTGTCCGTTGATGGTGACATCGGTGGGTGCTGTGCCCAGGCCCGCCACCTCGGTGGAGTAGCCCACCTGGACGATCAGCGGCTCCTCGGGCGTGCCATAAGTTCCGGGCTTGAACAGCAGCGAGTAGCGCTTTGAGCCCATCTCGTCGTCCACCTGCTGGGCCGCAACGGCGTCCACGGTGGCTTGGATTTGGGCCACGGGCATTCCGGGATCGAAGACGTACGTGTTGGGCCCGAAAGGGTTTTGCGGGGTCTGTGCCGGCGGCGGTGGCGACGCCGGAGCCTGGACTGCGGGCTGCGCGGCTGACGGTGCGGCCTGTGCTGGAACGGTCGCGCCGGCGGTGGCAAGCCCGATGAGGAGGGCGGTGCTTGCGGCAACGATGCCAGGGTGGGGCCGGCGCTGTGCCGGAAGGGGTCTGGGTACTTCAGGGCGTAAGGATAGCGGCATTGCTGGTCCTGTCAGTGGTGGGACTGGACGACCCGCGGCGGCTGCACTGCGCAGCTTGGGATCGGATGGTGGGAGCGCTCCCGTCGGGGAAGCGTAACATCGGCTCCCGGCGCCAGCAAGGGTTGGCGGGAGCGCTCCTAAAAGTTCTTGACAATCTCTTGTGAGGTGGGACACCATGTGTGAGAGCGCTCCCACCGCCGGCCGCCGTGCCGGTCAACCAGACCGCTCCACCCTCCATGCCTCCGACCGTGCACCCGGATCGATAGGGCATCCCTGACGAAGGAGTCTTCCCCCTGTGAAAAGCCCCAGCAAGTTCTCCGTGCTTTCGGCCGCCGCCGCGTGCCTTGCCCTGTCGCTCACGGCATGCGGTTCGTCATCGCCCGAGAAATCCGGCGTGAACGGCGCCACCGGGTCCGAGGCAGTTACCCTCACGGTCGGCACCTTCAACGAGTTCGGCTACGAGAAACTCTTTGACGAATACCAAGCGCTGAACCCGAACGTGACCATCGAACACAAGAAGGCGGCAACCACCAACGAGGCACGGGACAACCTCACCACGCGCCTTGCTGCGGGCTCAGGGCTGTCCGACATCGAAGCCGTAGAGGTGGACTGGCTTCCGGAACTCCTCCAGTATCCGGACCGCTTCGCCGACCTGAAGGACCCTGCAGTGGAAGGGCGGTGGCTGGACTGGAAGGCCGAGGCCGCCACCACCCCTGACGGCAAGCTCCTTGGCTACGGGACTGACTCCGGCCCCGAAGCTGTTTGCTACAACGCCGAACTGCTCAAGAAGGCCGGCTTGCCCACGGAACGCGGGGAGGTGGCCAAGATGCTGGGCACCACCTGGGACAGCTATTTCCAAGCCGGCAAGGCATTCAAGGCTGCAAGCCCGGATTCTGCATGGTTCGATTCGGCAGGGGCAATTTACCAAGGCATGAGCAATCAGCTTGAAAAGGTCTACGAGGAGGAGGACGGCACCGTCATCGCCACGGAGAACCAGCAGGTCAAGGACACGTACAAGCAGGTTCTGAAAGCCTCGACCGAGGACGGGCTGTCCGCCCACCTCAAGCAGTGGAGCGACGATTGGGCTTCCGGTTTCCAAACCGGCGCCTTCGCCACAACACTCTGCCCGGGCTGGATGCTTGGTGTTATCGAGGGTAACGCGGCCGGTGTCACCGGCTGGGACGTGGCCAATGTCTTCCCCGGCGGCGGCGGAAACTGGGGCGGCTCCTACCTGACAGTTCCCACCCAGGGCGCACACCAGGCCGAGGCCAAGAAGCTGGCCGGATGGCTGACTGCGCCGGAGCAGCAGATCAAGGCATTCACCGCCAAGGGCACCTTCCCCAGCCAGAAGGAAGCCCTCGACAGCAGCGCACTGCTGGGCCAGACGAACGCGTTCTTCAACGGCGCCCCTACCGGCGAAATCTTTGCCGAACGGGCCAAGGCCGTTGACGTGACCCCCTTCAAGGGCACCAAATTCTTCGCCATCAATGACGCCATGCAGCAGGCCCTCACCCGCGTGGACGTCGACAAAACGGACGACGCCGCCTCCTCCTGGGAGAAGTTTGTCACCGCAGTGAAGTCCCTCTAAACATGGCTGTCACCGACCGGGTCAAGCCACGGAGCCCCCGGAGGCAGTCCCTGCCTCCGGAAGGGACGAAGGGTGTCCGCCGCCTGGCCTTCTCCCAGCAGGTGTCCAAGTGGGACGTCAAGGTGTCCCCGTACCTCTACATCTCGCCGTTCTTCATCCTGTTTGCCATCACCGGGCTCTTCCCCTTGGTGTACACGGCGTGGGTTTCCCTCCACAACTGGAACCTCATCGGTGGACAGGGCAAGTTCACAGGCCTGGAAAACTACGCCTTTGTGGTGGCCCAGCCCTACTTCTGGAACGCGGTGGGCAACACCTTCAGCATCTTCATCGTGTCCTCCGTCCCCCAGGTTGTTATTGCACTGGTGATAGCGGCGGTGCTGGACGCGAACCTGAGGGCCAGGACGTTCTGGCGGATGGGGGTCCTGGTGCCGTTCGTCGTGGCGCCCGTGGCGGTGGGCCTGATCTTCAACAACCTCTTCGCAGACCAGTTCGGACTGATCAACGGGGTGTTGACGGCGGCAGGGCTGGACCCGGTCCGGTGGCATTCCGAATCTGTAGCCAGCCACCTGGCGATCGCCACCATGGTGAATTTCCGGTGGACAGGCTACAACGCGCTGATCTTCCTCGCGGCCATGCAGGCCATTCCCCGGGACGTGTTCGAGGCGGCAACGATCGACGGCGCCGGCCGGCTGCGCCAGTTCTTCTCCGTTACCGTCCCCATGCTGCGTCCGACGGTGATCTTCGTGGTGATCACCTCGACCATCGGCGGCCTGCAGATCTTCGACGAGCCGCGGGTCTTCGACCAGTCGGGCCTGGGCGGAGCGGACAGGCAATGGCAGACGCTGACGATGTATATCTGGGAACTCGGCTGGGGCCAGCGCAACTTTGGCAGGGCCTCGGCTGTGGCGTGGCTGCTTTTCCTGATCATTGTGCTGATCGCCCTGTTCAACTTCCTCATCGCCAAGCGCATCGCAAGCCAGGGAGGCCGCAAGTGAGCTCCATCCCCATGATCGAACAGACGGCCGGCAAAGGGGCCGCACGGGCAGCCGCGCGGCGCGGGCCGGGTGCCAGGGGTCCGAGGGCCGGCCGCGGGAGTGCCCGCAGGCCCGGTTTCCTCACGTACGGGTTCCTCGGCGCTGTGCTTCTGGCGTCCCTCTTTCCGCTCTACTGGTCCTTTCTGGTCGGCAGCCACGACAGCACTGTCCTGAGCCGTGGCATCCCGCTGTTGCCCGGGGGCAACTTCCTGGTCAACGCCGCGAAGGTTTTCGACAGCATCCCGTTCTGGAAGGCGATGGGCAACAGCCTCATCGTCTCGTGCGTGACTGCGGCCTCCGTCGTCGTGTTCTCCACCCTGGCCGGCTTCGCCTTCGCCAAGCTCCGGTTCCGGGGCAGTAAGGGGTTGTTGGTGTTCGTCATCGCAACGATGGCGGTTCCCACCCAGCTCGGTGTGGTTCCGCTGTTTATCGTGATGTCCAAACTGGGGTGGACCGGCTCGCTCTGGGCTGTCATCATCCCCGGTGTTGTCACGGCTTTCGGCGTGTTCTGGATGACCCAGTACCTGCGCGACGCCCTTCCGGATGAACTCATTGAGGCAGTGAGGATGGATGGGGCTTCCATGATCCAGGCCTTCTGGTACATCGGATTCCCGGCTGCCCGGCCCGCGGCCGCCATGCTCGCGCTGTTCACCTTCGTGGCCACCTGGACGAACTTCTTTTGGCCGTTCATCGTCCTGGACCCCTCGAACCCCACCCTTCCGGTGGCCCTGCAATTGCTGCAGGCTGCCCATTTCGTGGACTACTCCGTGGTCCTGGCCGGTGCCGTCCTGGCCACTGTCCCGCTCCTGCTTCTGTTTATCGCAGCAGGCCGGCAACTCGTATCTGGAATTATGCAAGGAGCAGTCAAGGGATGAGTTCCACCCAACTTTCGTTCCCGGAGGGGTTTCTCTGGGGCACGGCAACAGCTGCCTACCAAATTGAAGGGGCAGCACATGCCGAGGGCCGGCAGGACTCTATCTGGGATGCGTTCGCGCGGCTGCCCGGTGCGGTGGCAGACGGTCACAACGGGGAAGTGGCGTGCGACCACTACCGGCGCTACAAGCAGGACGTGGCCCTCATGGCCGATATGAACATGGGGGCCTACCGGTTCTCTACTTCCTGGGCCCGTTGCATGCCCGACGGCGCCACGCCCAACCCCGAAGGCCTCGACTTCTACTCCCGTCTGGTCGACGAACTCTTGGCGGCAGGCATTACGCCTTGGCTGACCCTGTACCACTGGGACCTGCCCCAGGCGCTTGAGGACAAGGGCGGCTGGGCCAACCGGGACACCGCATACCGTTTCGCCGAGTACGCGGCCCTCATGCACAGCGTCCTGGGCGACCGGGTCCGGATTTGGACGACCCTCAACGAGCCGTGGTGCTCGGCGTTCCTGGGCTATGCGGCCGGCATCCATGCACCGGGGAGACAGGACCCGCGGGCTGGGTTGGCTGCCGCCCACCACCTGCTGCTTGGGCATGGACTCGCAGCACGGGAAATTCGCCGCCAGGACTCCGGGGCCTCAGTAGGCATCACCCTGAACCTGACAGTCGCGGATCCGCGGGATCCCGGCAGCGAGGGTGATAGGGACGCGGCAAGGAGGATCGACGGCCAGTTCAACAGGATCTTCCTGGAACCGCTGTTCAAGGGGGAGTACCCGGCCGACCTGCTGGCGGACGTTGCGCACCTTGGCCTGGCCGAGCTGGTGCAGGACGGGGACCTGGAGACCATTTCCACGCCCCTGGACCTGCTCGGCGTCAACTACTACCACGGTGAATCGCTCACTAAGGATCCTGCCGATGTCCCGGGCCGGCCTGATGCAACGACGACGGCGTCTCCTGAGCAGGTGGTCCGCGCGGTGTCCTCACCGTTCGTGGCGGCTGACGGCGCGCGTTCGGTGCCCCGCGGCCTGCCCCTGACGGGAATGGGTTGGGAGGTCCAGCCGGAGGGGCTGCGGCGCCTGCTCAACCGGCTGCAGGCAGAGTACACCGGTCCGGCGGGGATCCCGGTGTACATCACGGAAAACGGCGCAGCTTACGATGACGTCCCTGACAGCGCGGGGTTCGTGGACGACCAGGACCGGCTGGGATTCTTCGCGGCCCATCTCCACGCAGTACATGGTGCGATCGCAGATGGTGTGGACGTCCGCGGGTACCTGGCCTGGTCCCTGCTGGACAACTTTGAGTGGTCCTTCGGCTACCACCAGCGCTTTGGACTGGTCCGGGTGGACTACACAACGCAGGAACGCATCCCCAAAGCCAGTGCCTTGTGGTACTCGGCGGTGGCTTCTTCCAATGCCGTTCCAGCCCCCGGCAGCCCGGTGCCGACTACGGAGCAAGGTGTCGTATTGTCGGTGTAATGAACGAAAAGACCAGCCGCCCTGCCTTGGCCGCAGCAGGGCGGACCAGTCCCACGCTGGAGGACCTGGCGTCGGCCGCCGGGGTGTCCCGCTCCACTGCATCCCGTGCCATCAACGGCGGTTCCAAGGTGAGCCCGGAAGCCCAGGCTGCGGTTGACGCCGCGATCGTGGCGTTGGGCTACACCCCAAACCGTGCAGCGCGAAGCCTGGTCACCCGGCGCACGGGTTCGGTGGCGCTGGTCATCCCCGAACCCGACGGCCGGGTCATGATGGACCCGTACTTCGCCGCAGTCATTACTGGAGTCAATGAAGCACTGCGCGAGACGGACCTGCAGCTGGTACTGCTGATGTCCCGTGCCGGCGACGACTCTGCGCGGACCATCCGCTACCTGCGCGGGGGCCACGTTGACGGGGCGATCGTGGTATCCCACCACCGCGCCGACGACTGGGTTGAGACCCTCGGCGCTACCGGTTTGCCCACCGTCTTCATCGGCAGGCCGTGGGACACGGAATCCGGGATTCCCTACGTGGACCTGGACAACTTCGAGGGCGGGCGGCTGGCGGCACGGCATCTGGCGGGCATCGGCTGCACCCGGCCCGCAACTGTCGCCGGCCCCACCGACATGACGGCCGCCGTCGACCGCCTGGAAGGATGGCTGCAGGGACTCAGGGAAGCCGGCCTTGAGCCCGGACCGGTCATCCACGGGGACTTCACGACGCCGGGAGGTGCCGATGCTGCGAAGAGCCTCCTGGCCGAGACGCCTGACGTGGATGGGATATTCGCCGCATCAGACCTCATGGCGCTCGGGGTGGTGGACACTCTTCGCGGAAGCGGGCGGCGGGTGCCGGACGACGTGGCGGTGGTGGGCTTCGACAACCACCCCATCCAGGCGGCAAACGGCCTGGGACTCACCACCGTGACCCATCCCGTGGCGGACATCGCGGCTGCGGCCGGAAAGCTGCTGGTCAGCGCCATTGGCAACCCCGGCGAGGCCTGGGAGCCCGTCATTTATCGGGCGGAACTGGTGGTGCGCGGAAGCACTGCTTTGTAGCCGGCTGCGGACCCGCGGCGCCGAAGCGGCCCGGCCTAGGGCCCGGCTTAGGCGGCCAGCCCGCCCTTCGCCTTGCGGTGCGTCCGGTGCCGGGCCGGTGCCAGGCGTGAATGGGCGCCCGCCAGGACCTCGCTGCCATCCGGCACGGTGCTGTCCGAATCCAGGTGTACGCCGTGCTCGATCAGGACGCTGGAGCCAATGCGCGAGTGGCTGCCGATGTGGACGTGATTGCCGATCACCGTGCCCCGGCCGATGCGCACGCCGTCGCCGATGACCGTCCGGTCACCGATGGTGGCGCCGCGGTCGATCCAGCTGCCGTGTCCAATCCGGCAGCCTGATCCCACCTGCGCGCCGTGCTCCACGTAGGTCATGGGGCCGACCCGGGCGCTGTCCGCCACGCTGGCCCCTGGAGCGATGAGCCCGCCGCCGTTGTCATGGCGGCTGTACCGGGTGACCTTCCCGGCGTCGTCCTCGACTGACACAAACTTTGCGGTCATACCATCCCTCGTTACCACCGCGGTTTTTACCGCGCAGTAGGTTAACGGCCGGGAGGCCGCGAGGATTCCCTGGACAGGGCGGAAGGGCTACGCCACCAGGTTGGCCGCGGCGGTGTCCATGTGTTCCAGGATGGTCTTCCGGGCCAGGGTGGCGTCCCCGGTGTCGATGGCGCCCACGATGTCCTTGTGGCGGTCAACGCTCATGTTGCTGACACCCTTTTCCAGGCCTGCGAACATGATGGACATCCGGATGGACCCTTCCAATGACTCCCAGGAGTGGAGCAGGGTTTCATTGCCCGTGAGCCGGCAGAGGGTGCGGTGGAATTCGAGGTCGGATTCGATCCGCTCCTCCAGGCTTCCGTTCGTGGCCTCCGTCATGGCGTCGATGGCTTTGTGGAGGGACTCGGTGACGTGCTGCCGGTCCGGGAGTTCGCAGAGTGTCCGGGCGGCGAGGGATTCCAGGGCGGCGCGGACTGCGTAGATGTCCCGGATTTCCTTTTCGTCCAGGTGGCGGACGGAGAGGCGGCCGCGCGGTCCGGCGGACAGCAGGCCCTCCTGTTCCAGCTGGCGGAGGGCTTCACGAAGGGTGCCGCGGCTGATCTGCAGCATCTCGGACAATTCGGTTTCAACCAGATGGCGGCCCGGTTCCAGCTCGCCGCTGGTGATGGCGGTCCTCAACGCCGAGAGCGCCTGCTCGCGCAGGCTTTTCTTTTCCAGTCCCAGCAGCGGGGCGGTCAGTCCGGCCATGGCTTCTGTCCTCAATGTCATAAGTCGACTGTTTACAGTCGGTAGTGGTTTCGATAGTACGGCAGAAAGCACGGCACCGGACGGGACCGGTGCCGTGCTTTCTGCATCGGTTTCCTGCCCTAGCCGAGTTCGGCGAGGACTTTGGCCACGATGCGGTCCACGGCGAGACCGTACCGGTCGTGCAGCGTGGGCAGGGCGCCGGCGTCCAGGAACTGGTCCGGCAGTCCGATGGGCACCACACGCTTGCCCACACCGGCGGTGACGACGGCGGAGGCAACAGTTTCGAACAGCCCGCCCACCACGGAGTGGTTCTCCAGGGTGACGGCCAGGCGGTCCGTGTTGACCTCCTTAAGGACGGTCCCGGCGTCGAACGGCTTGATGGTGGGGGTGTGCACGACGGCGACATCCACGTTGTGTGCCGCCAGGGCCTTGGCTGCCTGCAGGGCGCGCATGGTCATCAGGCCGGAGGAAATGAACACCACGTCGTTGCCGCCGCGCAGCACCTTGGCCTTGCCGAGCTCGAACGTGTAGTCGTACTCGTCCAGGACGGTGGGCACATTGCCGCGCAGCAGCCTCAGGTAGGTGGGGCCTTCCGAGGCGGCCAGTTGCGGGACGGCCTGCTCGATGTCGATCGAGTCGCAGGGGTCCACGATGGTCAGGTTGGGCATGCCGCGGAAGATCGCCATGTCCTCGGTGGCCTGGTGGCTGGGGCCGTACCCGGTCGTGAGGCCCGGCAGGCCGCCAACGATGTTCACGTTCAGGTTCGGCTCGGCCGCGTCCAGGCAGAGGAAGTCGTAGGCGCGGCGGGCGGCGAACACCGAGTAGGTGGACGCGAAGGGCACCAGGCCGGATTCGGCCAGGCCCGCGGCTGCGCCGAAGAGCAGTTGCTCGGCCATGCCCATCTGGAAGAACCGTTCCGGGAAGGCCTGGGCGAAGATGTGCATGTCCGTGTACTTGCCCAGGTCCGCGGTCAGGCCCACGATCTTGTCGTTCTCCTGTGCGGCCTTGACCAGGGCGTGCCCGAACGGTGCGTTGGAGGTCTTCTGGCCCGGGTCGGCGAACGATGCGATCATCGCCGAGGTCTTCAGCTTCGGCTTGGCCGCTGCTGCGGTGTCGGGGGCCTCGGTGGTGGTGCTCATGCTGAAGCCTTTCCTTCGTAGCCGGCAGTGAGCTGCTCGCGGCAGATCTGCCATTCGTTCTCTTCGATGCGCATGAAGTGCGCCTTTTCGCGGTTCTCCAGCAGGGGCACGCCCCGGCCAACCTTCGTGTCGCACAGGATCACGGAGGGGCGTCCGACGGCGGCGGCCTGGGCAGCTGCGTTGTCGAACGCCGCCAGCAGCGCGCCGACGTCGTTCCCGTCCACCCGCTGGGTGTACCAGCCGAAGGATTCCCACTTTTCCGTGACCGGTTCGGTGCGCAGCACCGTGTCCGTCTTGCCGTCGGCCTGCAGGGCGTTGATGTCCACCATGGCGGTGAGGTTGCCCAGCTGGTGGTGGTGCGCGCCCATGGCGGCTTCCCAGGTGGAGCCCTCGTCCAGTTCGCCGTCCGACAGGAAGTTGAAGACCCGGGCGGACGAGCCCTGGTACCGGAGTCCCAGTGCCATGCCGACGGCGATGGTCAGGCCGTGGCCCAGGGAGCCGCCGGAGATTTCCATGCCAGGGGTGTACGTGGACATGCCGGACATTGGCAGCCGGGAGTCGTCCGATCCGTAAGTTTCCAGCTCCTCCACCGGGACGATGCCGGCTTCGGCGAGGGCCGCGTAGTGGCCGATGGCGTAGTGGCCGGTGGAGAGCAGGAACCGGTCGCGGGCTTCCCAGTGCGGGTCCCCGGCGCGGAAGCGGAGCTGGTCACCGTAGACGGTGGCGAGCATGTCCGCGGCACCCAGGGCCTGGCCCACGTACCCCTGGCCCTGCACCTCGCCCATGTTCAGGGCGTGGTGCCGGATCCGGTAGGCGGCGGCGCTGATCTTCTCCAGCCGTTCCGGAGTCACCGCAGTCTGCAGTGTTTGTCCCTGCGGGGCGGCGTCCTGGACGGTATCTGTAGGCATTGCTGGCTCCGTGGTCGTTTGGTGCGTGGTGGTCATTCAGGCGTTCACAGTGTTCGGGGTGCTTTTGGTGGCCTCGTCAGCCAGTTCGCGTTCCCGCCTGCCCCAGGTTTCCCGGGTGGCGACGGCGGCCCAGAGGCCGATCAGGGCGTACGCGCCGAAGAGCAGTGCGGGGCCCATCCAGCCGAAGCTGACGAACAGCAGCGTGGTGATGAACGGGGTGAAGCCGGACACCATGGCCGAGATCTGGTACGCCAGGCTGGCGCCGGAGGCGCGGGTCTTGGCCTGGAAGAGTTCCGGGAACCAGGCGCCCTGGGCACCGGCCAGGGAGTTCTGGCATACCGCGTAGGAGATCACGATGGTGAGGATGATGGCGATGAACAGGCCGGTGTTGACCAGCAGGAACATCGGGATGGCGAACAGTGCGGCGAAGGCGGTGGACCAGATGTAGAGCGGGCGGCGGCCGATGCGGTCCGTCAGCGCGGCCCAGGCCTGGGTGGCGAAGATGCCGATGGCCGAAGCGATGCAGAGCGCGATCAGGGTCTGGCTCTTGTCCGCCAGGTGCTGGCTGTTGATGTAGGAAATCATGTAGGTGATGGATACGGCGTAGCCGGCGGTCTCGGCGATGCGGAGGCCGATGCCTTTGACGATGTTGCGCCAGTCCGTCTTGATGACCTCAACGATGGGGGCCTTCACGATGGCGCCGCTGTCCTTGACCTCATCGAACACCGGGGACTCGGGGACCTTGGAACGGATGATCAGGCCCACGATGACCAGCAGGATGCTGGCGAGGAACGGGATACGCCAGGCCAGTTCGTTGCCGAGCTGGACGCTGAACAGGAAGGTCAGGTTGGCCAGCAGCAGGCCCACGGGGAAGCCGGCCTGGACGATGCCGGTGTACTTGCCCTTGGCCTTCCAGGGTGCGTGCTCGTAGCTCATCAGGATCGCGCCGCCCCATTCCGCGCCGAAGGCCAGGCCCTGAACGATGCGGACAAAGACGAGCAGGGCCGGAGCCAGCAGTCCGACTGCCGCGTAGGTGGGGAGCAGGCCGATGGCGAAGGTGGCCAGGCCCATCAGGATCAGGGAGGCGACCAGGACCGGCTTGCGGCCTACCCTGTCGCCGAGGTGTCCGCCGATGATGCCGCCAAGGGGGCGGGCTGCGAAGCCGACGCCGAGGGTGGCGAAGGAGGCCAGGGTGCCGGTCACCGGATCGGTTCCGGGGAAGAAGGCGGTGCCGAAGTACAGTGCGGCAGCGGTGCCGAAGCCGATGAAGTCATACGTCTCAATCACGGCCCCCACGCCGGATCCGATGGCAACTCGCCGGGCATCCTTGGTGCCGTGGACCGGGCCGCGCATGGTCAGAGCATCTTTGCTCATGGTGGTTCCCTTTCGAAAAGCGGCTGAAGGAGGTCCGCCGCTGTCGACTGTTAACAATTGATGGGATCCAGTGTGACCCAGATCATTCGGACTGTCAACAGTCGACTTTTAGAGTTGACTGTTGACAGTTAACTTCCGTATTGTGGTCCCCATCACTACAGCCCGGCACGAACCAAAGGATCAATGATGTTCCATTCCAGACTTGGGTGCTCGTCCATCAGCTTCAGGCACCAGGACCTGGGCACCGCCCTGCGGACTATGAAGGGGCTGGGCTTCGAGGAGATCGACCTGGGCGCGTTGCCCGGCGTCTGTGACCACGTACCGTACGGGCTCGACGCCGGCGCCGTCGCCGCAGTCTCCGCCGAGGTCAACGCTTCGGGCCTGCGCGTCCGTTCCGTGAACGGCGACATCGGGGACTTGAACAAAGTGCTCGACGACGAAGGCCGGGCCGGGCGGGAGCGCCACCTTGACGCCCTGCTGACCTTGACGGCCAACATCGGTGCGAAGGCGCTGGTCCTGCCATGCGGCGCCCTGGACCATACCCCGGTCCGGAGCGTTGGCGAGGACCTGGACCTCGTTGCCGCCCAGCTCATTGGTGCCGGGCGGCGGGCGGCGGAGTTCGGCGTCGAACTTTGGACCGAATCCCTGCACTTCCTGCGGTTCTGCTGGAACCTGGAGCGCGCGGGACTCCTGGCCGACCGCCTTGCCGGTTCCGGCGTCGGAATCGTCATGGACTTCAGCCACGTTGTGGCGTCGGGCGAGGACATCCAGGCCTACCTGGACCGGCACCAGGGCCGCATCAGCCACGTCCACCTGCGCGACGCCGTGCCGGGGAACATCAACCTCAGCATCGGCAACGGGGCCGCCGACTTCGCCGGCGGCCTGAAGCGGCTCGCCGCCGACGGCTACACCGGCCACTTCTCGCTCGAACTGGAAACCCGGGACGTCACCAACGACGAACGTCCCGCCGCCGCCGCCAAGGCAGCAAGTTTCATCACCGACCTTCTCTAACCATCGATTGCTCCGTAAACGCCGTTTTGACGCCTCATAAGGGCCGTTGCGGAGCAATCGATCCACCCAAACAAGCGATCCACGCACACAATTCAAGGAGCCCCACCATGACCATCATCCAGCGCACCGCCGTCCTCACCGGAGCAACCTCGGACCGCGGCATCGGCATCACCACCGCCCGCCGCTACGCCCGTGACGGCTGGGGCATCGTCATCCTGGACCTCGACGGCGAGAAGTCCGCCAAGGTCGCAGCCGAAATCGGCAACGAATTCAACGTCCCCGCCTTCGGCCACGAGATCGACGTCGCCAACGAAGCCTCCGTCACCGCCGCCCAGGCCGCCGTCGCCGCCGAGGTGGCCGCCGGCAACCTCCCGCCCGTCGGCGCCCTGGCCAACATCGCCGGCATCACCTCGCCCATCCCGTTCCTGGAGACCACCCTCGAGCTGTGGCACAAGGTCATGGATGTCAACGCCACCGGCACCTACCTGGTGACCAAGGCTTTCCTGCCGGACATGATCGCCAACGGCTGGGGCCGGATCGTCAACATGTCCTCCGTCTCTGCCCAGCGAGGCGGCGGCGTCTTCGGCAAGGTCCCCTACTCCGCCGCAAAGGCAGCCATCCTGGGCTTCACCAAGGCCCTGGCCCGTGAACTGGGCACCACCGGCGTCACCGTCAACGCCATCACCCCCGGCGCCGTGGACACCAACATCCGCGTAGGCAGCACCGAGGAGCAGGAAGCGGCCATCAACGCCGGCATCCCGCTGGGCCGCAACGCCACCACCGAGGAAGTGGCCGCCGTTATCGCCTTCCTCTCCTCCGAGGACTCGGCCTACCTCACCGGCACCACCATCGACATCAATGGCGGCAGCCACATCCACTAGCAGCCCCTGACAGCCCCCAGCACTGACAGCACCCGGACGCCGGAGAACCCACCATGACCAAAATCTTCAACGACCCCTCAGAGTTCGCCGAGGAGGCCCTGGCAGGCTTCTGCGACGTCCACTCGGACCTGGTCCGCCAGGTCCCCGGCGGCGCCGTCCGCCGCTACCGGCCTGCGCAGCCCAAGGTTGCCGTCCTGGCCGGCGGTGGCTCCGGGCACTACCCGGCGTTCGCCGGGGTGATCGGCACCGGCTTCGCGGACGGCGCGGTGGTGGGCAACATCTTCACCTCGCCGTCCGCCCACCAGGCCTACTCGGTGGCCAAGGCCGCCGAGTCCGGCGCCGGCGTCGTCTTCACCTACGGCAACTACGCCGGCGACGTGATGAACTTCGGCATGGCCAGCGAGCGCCTGGCCGCCGAGGGCATCGCTGTGGAGAACGTCCTGGTGACGGACGACATCGCCAGCGCCCCGCCGTCGGAATCCGCCAAGCGCCGCGGCATCGCCGGTGACTTCACCGTCTTCAAAGTGATGGGGGCCGCCGCCGAGAACGGCGCGGACCTGGACGAGGTGGTCCGCCTGGGCCGCAAAGCCAATGACCAGACCCGCACCATCGGCAGCGCGTTCGCCGGCTGCACGTTCCCCGGCGCCGACGCCCCGCTGTTCACCCTTCCGGAAGGGCAGATGGGCCTGGGCCTTGGCATCCACGGCGAGCCGGGCCTGCACGACACCGACCTGCCCTCGGCGAAGGACCTGGGCCGGGAACTGGTGGCCAGGGTCCTCTCCGAAACCCCGCCGGATGCCGGCAGCAGGATCGCCGTCATCCTCAACGGGCTCGGCTCCACCAAACACGAGGAGCTGTTCGTCCTCTGGGGAACCATTGCACCGCTGCTGCGCGACGCCGGCTACACGCTGGTGATGCCTGAGGTGGGCGAGCTGGTCACCAGCCTGGACATGGCCGGCGTCTCGCTGACCATCACATGGCTGGATGAGGAGCTGGAACCACTGTGGGCTGCCCCTGCCGAGACTCCGGCCTACCGCCGGGGTGCCGTGGTCACCCGGGCGGGCACTTCCGCCGGGGAAGAAGCGGCCGACGCCGGCGCCCCCGCGGAGGCGTTCGTCGCCACGGGCGCCTCCCGTGGGTATGCCGCGGCCTGCGTCGAGGCCATCGGTGCCGCGCGCACCCTGCTGCACGGGGCCGAGGAACGGCTGGGCCGGATGGACGCCATCGCCGGCGACGGCGACCACGGCCGCGGCATGGTCCGCGGCGTGGACGCAGCAGCCGCAGCAGCAGCTGCCGCCTTCACCGCCGGTGCAGGTGCCGGTGACGTGCTGGCTGCCGCCGGCGACGCCTGGGGGGACAAGGCCGGCGGAACCTCCGGTGTCCTCTGGGGAGCGGGCCTGCGCGCCTTCGGCGAGACGGTAGGAAACTCCTCCGCGCCCGGGGCCAACGTCCTTGCGGCCGCCGTGACGGCGTTCGCGGACCGCATCGTCCAGCTGGGCAAGGCCGAGATCGGCGACAAGACCATGGTGGACGCGCTGCTGCCGTTCGCTTCAACATTCAGCCGCACGGTGGCTGACGGTGCCGAGCCAGGCCTGGCCTGGCAGGACGCCGCCCGGGAAGCGGCAGCCGCGGCGGAGGCCACCGCCGACCTGCTGCCCCTGAAGGGCCGCGCCCGCCCGCTGGCCGAGAAGAGCCTGGGCACCGCCGACCCCGGCGCCACGTCCCTTGCCATGGTCTTCGCCGTGATGGGGCCGCATTTCACCACCACCAGCACAGCCGGCGCTGCGCCGGCGGGAGCCAAGTAATGACGACGGAAGGACACCCCATGGGGCTGCGGCTCATTGTCGGCGCGGACGAAGCCGGTGTTGATTACAAGGACAAGGTCCTGGCGGATCTCCGCACCGACCCCCGTGTCAGCGAGGTGATCGACATCGGCGTCAACCGCACCGACGCCGCGGACGACTTCACCAGGCCCTACCCCTACGTGGGCATTGCGGCCGGCGAGATGATCCGCGACGGCCGGGCCGACCGGGCCATTCTCTTCTGCGGCACGGGCATCGGCGTGGCCATCGCGGCGAACAAGGTGGAAGGCATCCGCGCCACCGCAGCGCACGACTCGTTCTCGGTTGAGCGCTCCATCCTGTCCAACGACTGCCAGGTCCTCACCATGGGCCAGCGCGTGGTGGGCATCGAACTTGCCCGCCGCCTGGCAAAGGAATGGATCGGGTACACGTTCGATCCGTCGTCGGCCTCGGCGGGCAAGGTCAAGGTCCTCACCGACTTCGAGTCCTGCTAGCCGGACACATCGGGGGAATGTCATGAAGCCCTATCCCTGCCACGACTGGGGGCGCCTGATCGGGGTTCCGGTGGAGATCCGGAGGGACTCTGAGGTGGTGCGGGCCGGTGTGGTGGATGACGCCATGCCGCGCCCGGCCGCGCTGTGGCTCGCCGCCGACGCCGGTGGCGGCAGGGAACTGTTCACCGCCGCCGAAGGGTACGAGGCATGGATCCGGCCCCGGGAGCTGGGCGGAAAACTCTGCTACAAGATGGCTGCCGCCCCGTTGCGCGGTGCTCCTAGACTGGGGTGATGATCACAGTCACCGGAAGTGTGGAAACCAACCTGTCCGCCGAGAAGGCCTTTGCCTTCATGCGTGAGTTCGAAAACACCAGCAAGTGGGACCCCAACACCCCTGTCATGGACAAAATCACGCCGGGACCCGTGGCCGTGGGGCACAAGTACCACGCCGAGTCCGAGTTCCGGGGGAAGCGCCAGACCCTGGTCTATGAGGTCATCGAGCTGACGGACAACCACATCAAGCTGCGCGGCGAGAACAAGACCGTAACCTCGTTCGATTCCATCGATGTCAGCCCCAACGGGACAGGTTCGGTGGTGAAGTACACGGCCGAGTTCAGCATCCACGGGCCGGCCAAGATCATCCAGCCGCTCCTGAAGCCTGCCTTCAATTCCTTGCGCGATCCCGCACTGAACGGGATCCGGGACACGCTTAACGCGCTGGCAGCGGCCTGACGGCTTCGAAGAACTCCCGGAGCTCCCGGCGCGGATCGTTCTCCAGCCGGATTTCGTCGCGCAGCACCATGGTGCTGCGCGCGTCGCCGTACTCGGGCCATTCCAGTTCCTCAGTTGCCGGGTTTCCGGTGCCGGCGAAGGCCGCCCAGGCCCCGCTTATGGCGTCGCCGAGGGCTGCCGGTGCCTTGCCCCTGGTGAGGAACGCAGCCTCCGGTGCGTCCAGGTGCCGGAAGACGAAGGGGATGTCCAGGGCGTGGCAGGCGCCAAGTTTTCTGCCCATCGCCGGGCTGCGCCACGTGAACAGGTAGGCGAAGGTCTTTCCGGTTGCTCCGTTTCGGGCCGCGAGGCTCCTGGAATCCAGCAGGCGGTTGCTCGGCTGGCGGTACAGGGAGTCCGCGATCGAGGCCTCGAGTAGTTCCTTCCCCGTGGCTTCCCGGCCCATCACCCGGGCCAGTGCTTCGGTGTAGCCGGAGGCCGCTGCCTCCGGCACTCCGCTGCCGGCAAGGGTTGCGGCGGCGCGGCCAGGGTAGTCGGGGTCGCCGGCGGCAGGCGGCCGCATTTCGACGGCGAATGAACCCTCATTGAGGTTGGTCCCGATCAGCAGGTCCACCCAGCCGTTGAGCCCGTTACGGATGCTTTCCAGCGGCGGCGCGGGAAGTGACGGTGTCCCGGACGTCGGCTGGAACGGCAGAGGCACCGCGAAGGATTCAGCGGCGAAACGCTTCTCAAGGTCCTGTTGGGCGGCCAGCAGCCGCTCCACCGGAAGCGTGAGGAGTTCCGCGGCGGAGGACGGCGCCAGGCCGCACAGCTCAAGGAACAGCGAAGTGATGCGGGCCGACTCCTCCGGCCGGCGGTACCGTTCCGCTGTGCCGCTCTGCATGATGGCCCGGCGGAAGAGCCCATCCGACGCCGGCATGCCCAGCAGCGTGCCGATCGCTGCCGCGCCTGCGGACTCGCCGAAAGCGGTGACGTTGTCCGGGTCGCCGCCGAACGCGGCGATGTTCCGGCGCACCCAGCGGAGGGCCTCCAGCTGGTCCAGCAGGGCGAGGTTTCCGGAGTCTTCATACCCGGCCCCCAGCAGATCAGCCAGGTGCAGGAAGCCCAGCGCGCCCAGGCGGTAGTTGATGGACACCAGCACCACGCCCGCCGCGGCGGCGAGCCGGGCGCCGTCGTACATGCCGTCACTGTTGGCGCCCAGAAGGTACGCGCCGCCATGGATCCATACCATGACCGGCCTGGCGGGACCGTCCGTCCCCGGTGTCCAGATGTTCAGGTTCAGGCAGCCTTCCTCGCTCCAGGTGCGCGGATTGGCTCCCGGGGGTGCGGGGGATTCCGGGTTCTGCGGCGCTGCGGGACCCGGTGCGGTGCAGTCCAGCCCTTCGGTCCACGGCGGGACCGGGACCGGGGGCAGGAAACGGTTGGCGCCCGACGGCGGCGCGGCGTAAGGGATGCCAAGGAACCGGTGGATGGTGGTCCCGTCAGTTTCCAGGGAAGTGCCGTGGACGGGTCCGCTGGGCGTGGAGAGGCGCGTCATGGTTGACAGGTTACGGTGTCCGCACAGGTAGGCTGTCATCACCGTTCGGCAGTGGGCGGCCACGAATGCTGTGGCGTTTAACCATTGTCCGGAGGTAAGACCCGTGCTGAACGCCGGCGTCCCTGAATACAGGGACTTCGCAGACGTTGCCCTGCATCTCCAGGATTCGTTCCTGCAGAACCAGGAGGTGGAGGCGTTCCTCCATGACCTGGCGGAGTATGCTGCCTCGCGGCTCGGCTCTCGGGACCATGAGTGTTCGTGTGAAATTACGGTGCTGCGTCCCAAGAAACCCGCAGCGACCGCCAGCAGCCGGCCGGGTGGGGCGCTCATAACCCCGCTGGAGTCCAAATACGGTGACGGTCCGGGACTGACTGCCATGGGCAGCGGAGGCACGGTCCTGGTGGGTGACCTGCGGCGGGAGCAGCGGTGGCCGGAGTACGTCAAGGCGCTCCGGCGGCAGGGAATCCTTTCGGTGCTGAGTGTCCCGGCCGTGCTGGAGGGGGACGCCCGGGGCGTCCTGACGTTCTACTGCTCAGAGCCCGTTGCCTCCGGCGGCGACGGCGTCCACGCCGCGGAGGCCTTTGTGCGCCAGGCGTCCAAGGGCCTGAAGCTTGCCCTGCGGATGCTGAAGCTGGAGGAGACAAGGGACGGCATGAGTGCGGCCATGCAGACGCGCACGGTAATCGACCTGGCAACGGGGGCCATCATGGCGCAGAACCGCTGCACCCAAGCGGCCGCCTTCAAGCTGCTGCGGGACGCGTCCAACAGCAGGAACATGAAGCTCCGCGAGGTTGCCGCGGCCGTGGTCGCATCCGTGGCCGGCGCCGCGGAGACCTTCACCTACTTCGACGAGTAGGGGTCCTTCCGCTCCGGGTCATGCCGCTCCGGCCGGAGAAGGAACAAATGGGAGTTGCTGAGGGGGGCCCGCAGCGGCAGGCCTTCGGCGGCGCAGTGTTCATTGACGGCCTGGGCCAGCGCGTCCCGCTCCTTCGGCGAAAGGGTCCCCTGGCCGTCGCAGTAGTCGCGGATGAGCTGCTCGGAGGCGTCGCCACCCAGCGCTACGAACTCCAGCCACAACTGGGCCAGGTCAAGCCGGTATTCCTTGATGACAGCACCGGTCAGGGCCTGCTGGTCCACGGCATCCATCGTCCCGTCCTCGCGATTGGCTATACCCCTACACTTTGCTTTCGGAGCGGCGGAGCCGGTGGATGGGAAAAGGTTCGAAACTTTTTTGCCTGCAAGAATGGGTCCATGCCTCTGCGCACTTACCCCGTCCGGCGGCTGGCAGAGGATCCCGGGAACGTTCTGGACCGGGCTCTCTGGCCGGCCGTGCTGCCACCGGTGTCCCAGGTCCTTGACCAGGGACTCGACCTGGGGCCGGCCACCATCCTGGTCGGCGAGAACGGGTCGGGGAAATCCACGCTGGTGGAAGCCCTTGCGCTCGCCTACGGGCTGTCTCCAGAGGGTGGCTCCACAGGCGCACGGCATGCCACGCGCCGCACCGAATCAGTCCTGGGCGACCACCTGCAGCTGATCCGGAACGCCGGTGCCACCCGGTGGGGATACTTCCTGAGGGCTGAGACGATGCACGGGTTCTACACGTACCTGGAGCAGAACCCCAGCACAGCCCTCCCGGACATTCCGTTCCATGACATGTCCCACGGAGAGTCCTTCCTGCAGCTGGCAGCCGACCGCTTCAACGGTCATGGGCTGTGGGTCCTCGACGAACCGGAATCCGCCCTCTCCTTCTCGGGCTGCCTGAGCCTGCTGTCCGTCCTGAAGGAACTGCTTGCCGACGGAGGATCCCAGGTGGTGATGTCCACGCATTCCCCGCTGCTGGCGGCCCTTCCCGGGGCCTCGATCCTCGAAGTGGGGCCCTGGGGATTACGGCCCCGGGCCTGGGCGGAATTGGAGCTCGTCGCGAACTGGCGGCGGTTCATGGACTCGCCCGAACGCTACCTCCGCCACATCTAGCCCCGTGGGACCTTCGCCCCTAGGCAGCAAACCCGCCCAGGCAGTCAACTTGAGTGTCTGGGGCAGGAAACACAACAGGAGGCAAGGACCATGGGCGCATGTGACGTCTGCGGCAGCAGTGAGGGCCGCATGTTCACCGTCAGTATGGGGAACCAGACCGGAACATTCGACAGCTTCGAATGCGCCATCCACATGATGGCTCCGGCGTGCGAGCACTGCGGCTGCCGGATCCTGGGCCACGCCGTTGAAAGCGAGGCCGGCATCTACTGCTGCCTGCACTGCGCGAAGGAAGCAGGGAATCCGCACCAGGCCGCCAAGGCGGAGCATTCGACGGTGGCCGTGCCTGCGCAGGGGACCGCAGCGGGCCAGGCCTAGTCCCGCCGGAAGAACTTCACAACAGGAGAAAGGGAAACGGTGGCCGGCAACGGAAGTTTCAGGATAGTGGTGGGCGTGGACGGGTCAGACCAGTCCAAGGCAGCCATGGATTGGGCGGTCGAGGAGTCCAGGCTGCACAAGGGTGAGGTCCGGGCATTGACGGCCTGGAGCTTCCCCTACGTCAGTGATGCCATGGGCACTTCCTGGGACTACGAGATCTTCGAGAAGGACGCCCAGGCCATCCTGGAAGCGGAGCTCGAGCGGGTCAAGGACCGGGGTGTAACCATTACCGGGCGCATCGTGGAGGGGAATCCGGCGTCGGCGCTTATTGACGCTTCCCGGGATGCGGACCTGGTGGCGGTCGGTTCGCGCGGCCACGGCGGATTCACCGGGATGCTGCTCGGCTCCGTGTCCCACCAGACCATCCACCACGCGCACTGTCCGGTGCTGGTGATCCGCGAACCCAGCTCCGACTAAGGCGTGCGGCGGGCTCCACGGAACGTGGGGACCCAGCAGCGCACCGCTTCGCGGTAGTGCTGGAACTCGGCACCGAACCGCTCCGCGAGGTCTGCTTCTTCCAAGGGCCGGACCGCATAGTTCCATACCAGGGAGCCCAGGACTGCATAGGCCACCACGAGCCACGACTGCAGCAGCAGGCCCACCGCGGCTCCCTGCACTATGCCTGCCACCGCCATCGGGTTCCGGATCCACCGGTAGGGCCCGGCGATCACCAGGCGGTTGGGCATGGCCGACGGCAATGGCGTTCCATCTCCCAGGGTGGACATCACCACCGCCGACCAAATCCCCAGGCCGCTCGCCAGGACCAGGATGGCGGTACCGGCCGGAACTGCCAACGGGGGAAAGGCCAGGGACAAGCCCCAGCGCTGTTCAAGGAAACCCAGGATGGGCGGAACAAGGCCCAGGAAGAAACCCCAGAACACCATGATCTGCGCGAGCGTTCCGGCCATGTGGCGTCCCGGTCGTGGGCGGCTGCGGGCCTGCCGGAAAGCGAAGGGGCCGCGCACAATCCACTCGGTGGGGATGCGCCCCAGCAGGACAAGGCAGAGCGCAGCGGCTGTACCTGAGGTTGCAGCCCCCATGGCCAGCACACCCAGGCCTGCCTGGGCCGTGGCGGTGGCATAGACGGCCAGGGCGGCGGTGACGAGGACGGTCCACGAGGTGCTGACGACGGCGGCTGTCCGTACTCCGGCGGCCGCGGCAGCGGAGGCAACAACAAAAAGGGGAACGTCGAAGGTGGCGGTGAGGACGGGGTCGAGTCCGCCGAGGGTGGCCCGGCGAATCCCGGGCGATAGGAAAACAGCGACCCACCAGAGGCCGCCAGCCACTGCCTGCAGGGCAAAATACGCCCGGCCCCACCAGGCCAAATCCCCTTGGGCCAAGCGTGGCACGGATCCCCCCGAATCGTTCCAGTGAATGAAAGCTGCCAACCCTCCGGCGTGTCTGGCAGCAAGACTTGTTCCTGAGACTACCTGTTGAGCCGGGACTGTCTGCCGGCCTGGGGGAGGGATCACTCACCGGCTGAATCCCCGGACCTGTGAAAGGACCAGCATGGACATGATTCGGGTCGAGCCCCGGTGCCGCGTGATAATCGACAACGACTGGGCAGGGGACCCGGACGGGCTGGCGGCCCTGGCCCACCATGCGTTGTCGCCCGCCAACAACATCGTGGCGGTCACCAGTTCATTGACCAACCCGATGTTTGGACCGCCCGGGGGCATGGCGCAAAGGGGCGCGGACCTCGCGGCCGGTTTGCTGCGGGTACTGAAGCGGCCGGAAGTGTCAGACGTGCAGGCCGGGTCCGATGCCCCCTTCACCGGGCAAGCCCGGGACAATGCGGCTGCCCGTGCCATTGTGGACGCCGTGGCGGCCGGAGGAGAGCTGCCCCTGATCCTTGTCTGTGCCGGCCCGCTCACCAACGTGGCCGATGCGCTCCTGCTGGATCCCGCCGTCGCCCTTTCCCTCACCCTCGCGTGGGTGGGCGGGGCCGCGGCGAACGGGGAGGAGTACAACTACTTCACGGATCCCGCCGCCGCGGACTTTGTGCTGGGAAACCAAGAGTTGGCCGTCTGGCAGTTCCCGGCGGAGACGTACCGGCAGGTGGTTGCCCCTGTGGCTGAACTCGATCATGCCTTCAGGAACTCAGGGCCGGCCGGCGCGTGGCTGTGGGAGCTCTTCAACAACCTGGAGGTACCGGATTTCGTGAAATGCGGGCCGTTGTGGTGCCTGGGCGACAGTGCACCCCTGGTGGTGACCGGGCTCGACGACGTCACGTCCACCTTCACGGAAACGGGCACCCAGCCCTCCCGCCGGACCTACACCTCGGTGGATGCACGGTTGATCATGGCGGACTTCCTCGCGAAGCTGCGGCTGCATCAGTAGCAGGCAAGGACAAGCCCGGACCTCCAAGGGAAGTCCGGGCCGTTCGCTGTTGTCAGGCGGGCTGCGGCGCCCCCGCCTGGGCGTGTTCCCTGGCGAAGTTGCCCAGCCAGCGTGCGCTGTCCTTGGGCGTGCGTTCCTGGGTGGAGCGGTCGACGGCGATCAGGCCGAACTTGGGCCGGTAACCGAAGATCCACTCGAAGTTGTCGAACGCCGTCCAGGCGATGTACCCCCGCACGTCGATGCCGTCGGCAAGGCAGGAGGCCACGCCGTCGACCGCTGCCCGGAGGTAGGCCAGGCGCTGGGTGTCATCTTCCGTGGCCAGCCCGTTCTCGGTGACGATCACCGGGGTGCCGGCAATGCGCCAGGCCTCCCGGATGGTTGCTTCCAGGCCCTGGGGGTAGACCTCCTCGCCCATCTGGTTCAGCGCCGCTCCCTCTGGAGCGGGGGCGTGGCCGTCCGGGCCGTACACGGTGCGGCCGTAGGTCTGGATGCCCACGAAGTCGTCACCGCGGGATGCTTCCAGGAACCGCTCGTTGACGTTCCCGCGCACCCGGTCCGCGATTTCCTCACCGCCCGGGATTGCCTGGATGTCCGAGTTGGCCAGGGTCCAGCCCACCTGCAGCTCCGGGCGGTGCGCCTTGATCGCTGCAGTGGCGGCCCGGTGCGCGCTCAGTTTGACGTTAAAGCCCGCCTCCGTGGAGCAGAACTGGAACGGAGCCACCGTGCTGGCGTCGACGCCAAGACGCTCCGCGGCGGCTGCCCACATGGGGACCGTGCCGCGGTTTTCCGGCGCTTCGCCGCCGATGCCAAACGATTCCAGCAGCCACGGAAGGTTGGGCTCGTTCAGGGTGCAGGCGACGCCGACGAGGTCACCCAGGTGCGCCATCACGCGGTCGCAGTACCGTGCGAAAAGTTCCGGTGTGCGTTCGCCCTCCCAGCCGCCCGACCGCAGCAGCCAGAGTGGCGACGCGAAGTGGTGGAACGTGACCACCGGGGTGAGACCGTGCTCCAGGCAGGTCTCCAGCACCCGCTTGTAGTGCTCCAGTTCGGCCACCGAGAAGTGGCCCTCTTCCGGCTCGATCCGGGCCCACTCCAGGGAGAAGCGATAGCTCGTGAAACCAAGCCCGGCGATCAGCGCGATGTCCTCCCGGTACCGGTGGTAGTGGTCCACGGTGTCCCCCGAGGGCTCCGCAAAGATGGTGCCCGGAAGATGTTCCAGGAACCAGATATCGCTGTTGACGTTGTTGCCTTCCACCTGGTGGCCTGCGGTGGCCACACCCCATAGGAAGTCCTGCGGAAACGGGTTGGTCATAGGGTTCCTCTCATCATGGACGCACACCGGCGCCCCAGGCCTCGCTGCCTGCATCCATCCTGTCCGGCCGCGTGACCGCCGCCACAATACCTTTTCAATCAATGACATTGTCATGTTTGGTGCAGGCAGCCCCGGCTGATTCTTGAAAGGAGCCGGGCACCTCCGGCCCCGCTGATTTCTTTCCGTTGCAGTCATAGAAGAATGCGAAGGCGCACCACATGAAACTCCTGACCACCACCGCACGCGGCAGCGCTGCCGTCCTGACCGGTGCCTTGCTGATCGGCTCCCTGGCCGCCTGCGGCGGCGGATCCAGCCAGGCCTCCGCCAAAGCCGACACCAGCAGCATCACGCTGGCTATCGACAGCGACTCGGCCTCCTTCGGCTACGACCCGCTGCGCGTCTCCGCAGCGCAACGCCAGTTCTTCGAGGGCCTCTACGACAGCCTGATGACCCTCCAGCCGGACGGCTCCACGGGCCCCGGCCTGGCCAAGGACTTCAGCTACAACGCGGACAACACCGTCCTGACGCTCAACCTCAAGGACGACATCACCTTCACGGACGGCTCGAAGCTTGATGCGGCACTGGTCAAGGCCAACCTGGACCGCCGCTCCGATCCCGCACTGAGCGCGTACTCGGCCGTCGCCAAGGGCGGCGCGCAGGAAATCACCTCGGTGGACGTGGTGAGCCCCACCCAGGTGTCCCTGACGTTCGCCAAGCCGCAGCCGGGATTTGAAAAGAACCTGGCCTCCACCACCGGCATGATCGTGGGCAAGAACGGTGTCACGGACACCGCCAGCCTGTCGGCGACGCCTGACGGTTCCGGCCCGTACACCCTGGACCCCTCCACCGTGAAGGGCAACAAGTACGTGATGGTGAAGAACGACAAGAGCGCCGACGCAGCCAAGTACGCCTACAAGAAGGTGGTCTTCAGCGTGGTCCAGGATCCGCAGGCCCGGGCCAACGCCCTCGTGTCCGGCCAGGCGGACGTGGCGATGCTGACCTCGAACACGGTGGACTTCGCCAAGTCGAAGGGCGTCGGGGTCACCCAGATCGGCGGCACCGTCAACACCATGATCTCCTTCGACAAGATTGGCAAGACCGCACCGGCGTTCGCCCAGGAAAAGGTCCGCCAGGCCATTCAGTACGCCATCAACCGCCAGGCCCTGGTGGATGCCCTGCACAAGGGCGACGTCCCTGCATGGAACGCCCTGCCCAAGGATTCGGCCGGCTTCACCAAGGACCTCGAAACCACATTCGCGTACAACCCGGACAAGGCCAAGAGCCTGCTGGCCGAAGCCGGCTACCCCAACGGCTTCGAGTTCACCATCATCGCCAGCGCGCAGACCCAAACGGACCTGCAGGCCGTCCAGAAGGACCTCGCCGCCGTCGGCATCACCATGAAAGTGAAGATGGCCGCTTCCACCGACGAAGCCTTCGCCGCCGTTGCCACCCCGCCCCTGGGCTACGCGCCGCTGAACTGGGACAACCCGGTCGGCGTCATGTACGGCGTCGTCCTCAACGGCTTCACCAACGTCCAGAAGGCCACCGATGCGCAGCTCAGCGCCGCCACCGGCGAACTGGCCGCGGCCAAGGACGACGCCGCCGTCAAGGCAGCCGCCACCAAGCTGAACACCCGCCTGGTGGAGTCCGGCTGGATGATCCCGCTGTACGAGGCGCTCACCAACCAGGGCTACAACACCAAGAAGGTAGCCCCGGTGAAGTTTGCCGGCACCAACGCCTACCCGCTCCTCTCGTCCTACACCCCGGCCAGCTAGCACCCGCACCGTCCCGCCGGCCCCTCCCCACCACGGGGAGCGCCCGGCGGGACGGGCCTGACCGATGGAGGTCACCATGGCACTATTCATCACTAAGCGCCTGCTGATGGCGCTGGCCACCGTGCTGGTGGTTGCGGTGCTGGCATTCCTGCTGGTGCACGCAATGCCTGGCAGCCCGGGGGCCGTGTCCCTCGGCGCCGGCGCCTCCCAGGAGGCCATCGACGAGGTCAACCAGAGGCTGGGCTGGAACGACCCGCTCCCCACGCAGTTCTTCACCTGGCTCGGTTCCGCGGTCCAGGGCGACCTGGGCATCTCGCTCATCGACGGCCGTTCGGTCAGCGCCGACTTGGCGAGCCGGCTTCCCGTCACCGCCTCGCTTGCCGCCGGCGCCACCATCCTCAGCGCCGTCCTCGGCATCGCCCTGGGCGTCACGGCGGCCGTCCGCGGGGGACTACTGGACCAGGCCATCGGCGGCTTCGTTGGACTCCTGGTCGCCCTGCCGGCGTTCTGGGTGGGCGTCCTCTTCGTCTACCTTTTCGCCGTCCAGTCCTCCATCTTCCCGGCCACCGGCTACGTGCCGTTCGACGTCTCGCCGCAGGACTGGGCCCTGTCCCTGGCGCTGCCGGTGATCACCCTTGCCGTGGGCGGTGCCGCCTTCATTGCCCGCCAGACCAGGGCCTCCATGCTGGAGGCGCTGCAGCAGGAGCACATCCGCACGCTGCGAGCCACGGCCACCCCCACCTGGAAGATCCTCTACGTCCACGCCCTGCGCTATGCCAGCCTGCCCATCGTGGCCGGCATTGCCCTGCAGTTCATCGGCCTGTTCGGCGGCTCCGTCATTGCTGAGCAGCTGTTCGCCATGCCCGGCCTGGGCCAGGCCGTCCAGACCTCGGTCAGCACCCATGATGCCCCCGCAGTCCAGGGTGTGGTGGTCATCGCCACCGTGGTGGTGGTTGCCGTCAACCTGGTGCTGGAGTTGGCCACCAAGTTCCTCGACCCGAAGTTGCGTGCCTCATGATCCCTTCAATGGCTCCAGCCCCCGCAGACCAGGCAGAAACCACGACGGCGGCAGCGGACCCCGCTCGCAACGCCGGCAGGGCGGCCATCACCAAATTTTCCCGGCACCGGCTGTTCACCTCGCCCGGCGCCGTGGCCGGCCTCGCCTGGCTCGCCGCGCTGGTCACCGCGTCGCTGACCGCACCGCTGTGGCTGCCGTTCAAGACTGAGGACCAGGACTTCACCGCCGTCCTCTCCGGCCCCACCGCCGCGCACTGGCTCGGAACGGATGAACTGGGCCGGGACATCCTCAGCCGCATCTTCGCCGCTGCGGCCGGAACCCTGGGGACCTCAATGCTCACGGTGATTGTCGGCGTCGGACTGGGCACCGTCCTGGCCATGCTTGCCGCCGGTGCCGGGGAACGAACCGAAGCCGTGATCAGCCGGGTCACCGAGGTCATGATGTCCCTGCCCGGAACGGTGATCATCCTGGCCGTGATTGGCGCGGTGGGAACCAACATCCCCGTGGTCATGGCCATCCTGGGCGTCCTGATGTCCGCCGGTGTCTACCGGGTGATCCTGGGCCAGGCCAAGTCCCTGCAGTCCCAGCTCTATGTGGACGCGGCAAAGGTGGATGGCGTCAGCCCGCTGCGCATCAGCCTCCGCCACATCCTGCCCGGGCTTGCCAACACCATCGTGGTCCAGGCGGCACTCATCTTCGCCGTGGGCATGCTCATCCAGGCCGGCCTGGCCTTCATCGGCTTCGGGCCGCCCATCCCTCAGCCCAGCTGGGGCGGAATGATCCAGGGCGCCTCCCAGCATGTCTACGACGCCCCTTGGATGATGGTCCCCACCGGTGCCGTCCTGGCGCTCACGGTCCTGTCGGCCAATGCCATCGGCAATGCCCTGGGCAAGGCCCCCAACGCCGCCGCGCCGCACCTGCCCTCGGCCGCCGCACGCCGGCAACGGGCCAAGGCTGTCGCCGCCATCGCCGCCGCCCCCGTTCATGCCACGAAGGACGGCGCCCCCGCTGGGGAAACGGCCAAGGGGACGCTCAGCGTCCGCAACCTCTCGGTCGGCGTCGACAATGGCGTCCGGCTCGTAACCGACGTGTCCTTCGACGTCAGACAGGGCACGGTCCTGGGCCTGGTGGGGGAGTCCGGCTGCGGCAAGACCATGACTGCGCTGTCCCTGCTCGGACTGCTGCCCTCCGGCGTTTCCGTCACCGGCGGACAGATTCTCTGGAACGGCAGGAACCTTGCCGCCACGACGGACAAGGACATGGAATCCGTCCGCGGCCGCGAGATCGCCCTGATCAGCCAGGAACCCATGCGCGCCCTGGACCCGATGTTCACCGTTGGCTACCAGCTCACCGCCACCATCCGCCGGCTCCGCGGAATGGGCAAGGCCGAGGCCCGCAAGGAAGCACTCAGCCTGCTGGAGAAGGTGGGCATCGTTGACGCTGCCCGGATCCTGAAGACCTATCCGCACCAGATCAGCGGCGGCATGGCGCAGCGTGTGGCCATCGCCCTCGCGCTGTCCGGCAAACCCAAACTGCTGGTGGCGGACGAACCCACCACTGCCCTGGACGTCACGGTCCAGGCCGAAATCCTGTCCCTGCTCCGTGCACTGGTGAAGGACACCGGCATGTCCGTGGTCATGGTCACCCACGACCTCGGCGTGGTGGCGGACATCTGCGACCAGGTGGCCGTGATGTACGCCGGGCAGGTGGTGGAAAACGGCAGGACCGCAGCCATCCTGGACAGCCCCCGCCACCCCTACACACTGGCCCTGCTGGCCGCGGACCCGCACGCCAACCACGCGGACAGCATGCCCGAGCGGCTTGCCACCATCAGCGGCCAGGTGCCGCAGCCCAAGGACTGGCCCTCCGGGTGCCGGTTCGCTGCCCGCTGCCAGTTTGCCGGCTCCGCCTGCCTCGAACCCGTCCCGCTGCTGCCCTCCGGCGCAGGAGAAGGCCTGGTGCGGTGCGTGAAGGCGGACCAGCTCGCCGTCGAAGGCATGGACTGGCTGGCCACGGACATCCCGGCCTCCCGCCTGCTCGAGGTCACCCCCAAACAGACGCTACTCACCGAAAAGGACATGGCATGAGCACCGCAGTCACGGAGCGCGCCGGTTCCACGCCGGCCACCGCCGTCCCCATGCTCGAGGTCAAGGACCTGGTGGTCCGCTACGGCCGGGGACGGAAGGCAGCCGCCGCGCCTGCCGCCGTCGACCGCGTCAGCTTCAGTATCGCCCCCGGTGAAACGGTGGGCCTGGTGGGGGAATCCGGCTCCGGAAAGTCCACCATCGGGAAGGCGATCCTCGGCCTGCAGAAAGTTTCCGGCGGCACCATCAGCTACCAGGGCAAGGACGTCACCTCCGCTACCGCGGCCCAGCGCCGGGACCTGGGCGGGGAACTGCGGGCCGTCTTCCAGGACCCCAACTCCTCCCTGAACCCCCGGAACACCATGGGCACCTCCCTGGCCGAACCCCTGCGCCTGCGCGGCACCGCCGCTGCGGAGGCCCGGGTAAAGGCCGAGGACATGCTGCAACGCGTCGGCCTGCCCCGCGAGGCCGTGGACCGGTACCCCAGCCAGTTCTCCGGGGGCCAGCGCCAGCGGATTTCCGTGGCCCGCGCCCTGATCTGCGATCCCCGGCTGGTGGTCTGCGACGAGGCCGTCAGCGCCCTGGACCTGTCCACCCAGGCCCAGGTCCTCAACCTCCTGGCCGACCTCCGCGACGAACGCGGCCTCAGCTACCTCTTCATTGCCCACGACATCGCCGTGGTCCAGTTCCTGGCACAGCGCGTAGTGGTGCTCTACCGCGGCCAGGTCATGGAAAGCGGACCTGCCGCCGCCGTCACGGAAAACCCGCAGCACCCCTTCACCCAGGCCCTCGTGGCAGCATCCCCGGTGCCCCGGCCGGCGGAACAGGCGGAACGCCGCGAAGCCCGCGAATCGCTGGGCGTCCGCTCAGGAGCGGCTGCGGTCCCCGGGCCCGGCGGCTGCCCCTTCCGGCTCCGCTGTCCCCTGGCCACCGAACTGTGCGCCACCGAACGGCCGGCGCTGCGCCGGGTGGGCGCTGCCGACGTCGCCTGCCATTACGCCTAGTACCTTTGCCTCCACTTCAGAACGGATCACCTCATCAATGACTTCCACACCCTGGCACGCCGCCATGATCACCCCCGGGCTGGACTTCGACGGCGCCCCGCGCCTCCGCAAGGAATTCCGGCTTGAGGAGGGCCACGGCGACGTGGTGAAGGCGACGCTGCGCGCCACCGCCCTAGGCATCTACGAGGCCTGCATCAACGGCACGCCAGTGGGGGAGGATGTCCTGAGCCCGGGCTGGAGCTCCTACGAGTGGCGGCTCCGGTACCGCACCTACGACGTCACCGCCCTGGTGGGACCCCGCACCGTCATTGGTGCGGAGCTCGGCAACGGCTGGTACCGCGGCAGGCTGGCGTGGCACGGACTGTCCAACCTGTACGGCAGCGAACTGGGCTTCCTGGGCCAGCTGGACATCGAGTTCGACGATGGCCACGTCCAGTCCGTCGGCACCGACGCCAGCTGGCAGGCCGGCCCGTCGGCCACCACCTTCAACGACCTGTACGACGGGCAGACCATCGACGCCCGGAACGCTGTCCACGGCTGGGCGGAGCCGGGCTTCGCCCCCGACGCCAACTGGACCGGCGTGCGTACCCTGGCGTTCGACGCCGACCGGCTGGCTGAGCCGGTGGGCCCGCCGGTGGTGCGTGCCGGCGTCGTCCGTCCCGCCGAAGTCTTTACCTCGCCTTCCGGCAGGACCCTGGTGGACTTCGGCCAGAACCTGGTGGGCTGGCTCCGGTTCACCGTCCAGGGGGAGGCCGGACAGGCCATCACCGTCCGGCATGCCGAGGTGCTGGAAAACGGGGAACTGGGCGTCCGGCCGCTGCGCTCTGCAAAGGCCGAGGATACGTTCGTCCTCTCCGGCGGCAAGGACCTTTTCGAACCCACCAAGACCTTCCACGGCTTCCGCTATGCCGAGATCACCGGCTGGCCCGGGGAGCTCACGGAGGAGGACCTGGAAGCCGTGGTGGTCCATTCCGACCTGGAGCGCATCGGTACCTTCGAGTGCTCAAACGAGCTGGTCAACCAGCTGCACCGCAACATCGTCTGGGGGCTGCGGGGCAATTTCCTGGACCTGCCCACGGACTGCCCGCAGCGCGACGAGCGGCTCGGCTGGACCGGTGACATCGCCGTTTTCGCCCCCACCGCCGCCTACCTCTACGACGTCAAGGGCTTCCTGCAGGACTGGCTGCTGGACCTCGCCGCGGAGCAGAAGGCGCAGGATGGGCTGGTGCCGATCACCGTGCCGGACGTCCTGAAGTACTGCCCGCAGCCGCCGGAATTTCCGTCGCCCGAGTCCTCGGCGCTGTGGAGCGAGGCCTCGGTCTTGGTGCCGTGGGCGCTCTGGGAGGCATACGGTGACCTCGGCGTTTTGCGGAACCAGTACGAATCAATGGCCGCGCACACCCGTCGCGTGGAGGGCCTGCTGTCCCCTGCTGGGTTGTGGGACTCCGGCTTCCAGTTCGGTGACTGGCTGGACCCCGACGCCGCACCGGACCAGCCATGGGCTGCCAAGGCGGATACCGCCGTCGTGGCCACCGCCTGCATGTACCGCACCGCGCGCCTCACCGCGCAGGCGGCCGGGCTGCTGGGAAAGCACGACGACGAGGCCCACTTCAACGCGCTCGCGGACCGAGTGCGGGCTGCCTTCGCTGAACACTACGTGGCGCCCGGCGGCACCATCCGCAGCGACTGCACCACCGTCTACGCCCTGGCCATCTCCTTCGACGTCCTGTTGACGCCGGAACTGCGGGAGTTCGCCGGGAACCGCCTCGCGGAGCTGGTGCGGGACAACGGCTACCGGGTGTCCACCGGGTTCGCCGGGACCCCGTTCATCACCCACGCGCTCACCGACACCGGCCACGTGGATGAGGCCTACCGCCTCCTGCTGGAGGAGGGCTGCCCGTCCTGGCTGTATCCGGTCACCATGGGTGCCACCACCGTCTGGGAACGCTGGGATTCCATGCTCCCGGACGGCACCATCAACCCCGGGCAGATGACCAGCTTCAACCACTACGCGCTGGGCGCCGTTGCGGACTGGATGCACAAGGCCATTGGGGGCATCCGTCCGGCCGAACCTGGCTACGCGCGCGTGCTGATCCAGCCGCAGCCGGGGGAGGGGATCAGCTGGGCCAGGACGTCCCTGAAGACCCCGCACGGCGAGGTCCGCGTGGGTTGGACGTCCGACGGCGGGGAGTTCCGGCTCGAGGCGACCGTCCCCGACGGGGTGGCGGCCGACGTCGTGCTTCCGGACGGAGCACGGCGCACGGTTGAGGGCGGGGAGCACCATTTTGCCTGCGCGCCGGCACCTGCGCTCGATTACCAGGCGAGCCGCTGATAGGCCCACAGGCGATGGTCCACAGCCACGGCGGCGTCCGGATCCTGTGAGGCGGGTCCTGCGGTGCCGGATGCAACAGGGGCGCTGATCTGCAACGATGTGCCACAGGACCAAACCCAGGAGGACACATGCCGTACACCGTGGATTTCAAGAACGTCTCCACCACCGGCCTGGAATCGTCACCGGTGGCGGAGGCGCTGGCGGGGCTGCGCGCAAACGAGGCGCGCTATTACAAGAACAAATACGACCACGACTTCACCGTCACTCCGGCCGAAGACGATCCGGAGACGCTGCAGTACATCACCAACATCCTGTCCACGGAGCGGAACCTGGTGATCGCGTCCAAGCCCCTTGAGGTGTCCTCCTTTGAGGTGGACGGGCTGCGGATGGCGTACGTGTTCTACGAGTCCGGGCTGTCCATCAACGTCATGTACAGCCTTGAAGAGGGCGGCAAGCGGGCCGTCGGCTTCAAGCTGTCCGACGGCATGGAGGTCCCGGAGGAACTGGCGTCCAGCTTCAAGTTTGCCCGGCAAAAGTCCAAGCTCGCCGGCACCATCCGCGGCTCCTACTTTGTTATCAAGGGCCAGTACTAGGCGGGAGCGCCGAAGAACGCGTTCCAACGATTGAAACCGGGTCCCGCTGCGGGTGCCTCCGCGGGGCAGGATGGCTGGATGCACGCCAACCCCATCCTTGCCGGCTTCAATCCGGATCCGAGCATCGTCCGCACGCCGGACGGCTATTACCTGGTCACATCGTCCTTCGAATACCTGCCGGGCCTGCCGGTCCATCACAGCCCGGATCTGGAAGGCTGGCAGCTGGTGGGCCATGTGGCCACGCGGGAGGCGCAGGTCCGGATTGCCCATGTCCCCACGCCCGGCGGCGTCTGGGCGCCGACCCTCCGCTACCGGGACGGCGTGTTCTACCTGATCGTCTCCGTGTTCCTCGGTGGGCGCGGTTGCGTTGTTTTCACGGCCGCTGATCCCGCCGGGCCATGGAGCGACGGGACGGTCATCGGGGCGGTGGACGGCATCGACCCGGACCTCGCCTGGGACGACGACGGGACTGCGTACGTGACCTTTGCCCGCCACCCGGACGCGATCCAGCAGGTGCGGGTGGACCTCGCCACCGGAGAAGCGCTCGAGAAGCCGCGGCCACTGTGGTCCGGCAGCGGGCTGTTTTCACCCGAAGGCCCGCACCTTTACCGGCGCGGTGATTGGTGGTTTTTGCTGGCAGCCGAGGGCGGCACGGACAGGGGCCACGCTGTGACCGTGGCACGGTCGCGGCGGCCGGACGGCCCGTTCGAATCCGCTCCGCACAATCCCCTCCTCACCGCCGCGGGAACCGGCTCGCCCGTCCAGAACACCGGGCACGCAGACCTCGTTGAGCTTCCCGACGGCGGAACAGCCATGGTCCTTCTGGGTGTCCGCCCGGTGGGGCTGGCGAAGTCGTTCTCACAGCTGGGCCGTGAGACGTTCCTGACCACCGTGGACTGGATTGACGGCTGGCCGCACGCCCGGATGCCCCAGCCCGGCGTGACGCCGCCGGAGCAGCTTGAGTACGACTTCAGCAACGGTGCCGGGCTGGAGGATCCGCGATGGATCGGTGTCCGCAGGACGCCCGCTGAGTTCTCGGCACCCACCTCCAAAGGGCTTCTACTCAGGGGCGAAGGCAGCACCATGGGGTCGCCCAGGCCTTGTTTCGTCGCCCAACGCCAGCGACACCTCGCGATGGAATTCAGGGCCGTGCTGGACGTCGGCTCCGGCGCGGGCGGTATCGCCGTGCGGAACGCCGAGGACAACTGGTTCGGCATCGAGGCCCGCCAGGACGGCGACGCCGTCAGGATCACGGCACGTGCCGTGGTCGCGGGCTTTGAATGCACCTGGGAAGCAACTGTTCCGTCCGGGGACGTTGAACTGGCAGTCGAGGCCAGCCCGCCGCCGTCGGACTTCCGCGCTGGAGCCGTGGGCGGCGACAGGATCCGCCTGCTGGTCCGCGGCTCAGGGCCCGGCTGCAGCGCCGAAGGGGAACTGCTCACCGAACTGGACGGACGGCACTGGGCCTTCGAAACTGCCAAGGCCTTCACCGGCAGGGCTTTTGGCGTCTTTGCTGTGGACGGCGAGGTCCTGGTCCGCGGCCTGTCCTACCGCGGCGAGGACTGACCTCCGGGGTCCATGCCGGGACATGGCGACGGCGGAAAACAAGGACCCGGGCAAACCAGGACCTCCGTCAGCCATCCTGACCGGCGGAACGCCCCCATCCGGCTTAGACTGGCCGACGCACCAGGTTGCCGCGACACGTCAACCGCTGAGCCGGCGAGAGGAGGAAGATGTCCTTCTTCCAGCTTTCGCTGATCGCGGCCGTCGCGCTCCTCGGACCGCTGCTGGCATTCCCCAGGAAATGGAACCTTCCCACAGTCCTTGGGCAGCTCCTGGCAGGCATCGCCATCGGGCGCACCGGCCTGGGCCTGGTTGATTCCGCAGATCCCACATTTACGTTTGTGGCCGACGTTGGTTTCGCGCTCATCATGTTTGTCGCCGGAACGCATGTGCCCGTGCGGGACCGGGCCATCCGTCCCGCCCTGGGCGGCGGCGCGCTGCGGGCCGCCATCGCCGCAGCCCTCGCGGCGGCCGCAGGAACCGTCATTGCCTTCGCCTTCGGAACCCGACATGCGCCGCTTTACATCGTGCTGCTCGCGTCCTCGTCAGCTGCCCTTGTGCTGCCCATTGTTGATTCCCTGCGGCTGGCGGGGCCGAAGGTCCTGACGACGACGGCGCAGGTGGCGGTGGCCGATATCGCCTGCATTGTGGCGCTTCCACTGGCCGTCGACCCGCCCAACGCACCGAGGGCAGCCATCGGGGCGACCGCAGTCGCGGCGTGTTCGGTGGTGTTGTTCTTCGTGCTTCGCTGGCTGGAAGTCACTGGCACCCGCGGGCGGGTGCACGACGTGTCCGAGGAACGGAAGTTCGCCCAGGAACTGCGGATCCAGCTTGCCTTGCTCTTCGCGCTGTCCGGGCTTGCCGTGGCGGGCCACGTGTCCGTCATGCTCGCCGGATTCTCCTTTGGACTGGTGGTGGCGGCAGTGGGGGAACCCCGCCGGCTGGCACACCAGCTCTTTGCGGTCAGTGACGGCTTCCTGGGGCCGGTGTTCTTCGTCTGGCTGGGCGCATCGCTGGACCTGCGCGCGCTCGCCGGCACCCCCGCCATGGTGCTCCTCGGGGTCTGCCTTGGAGCGGGGACCCTCCTGGTGCACGGAAGCCTGCGCCTGCTGGGCCAGCCGCTGCCCCTCGCCGTCCTGTCGGCATCCCAGCTGGGCGTGCCGGTTGCCGCGGCCACCATCGGCTCCCAACTGGACCTGCTGGAACCGGGGGAAGCCTCGGCGTTGATCCTGGGCGCCCTCATCACCATTGGGGCCAGCGCCGCGGCAGGTTCACGTGCTGCCCGCACCTTTGCGCGGAACGCCGAGGCACCGGCGTAGCCGGCGCTACCCCCGGGAGTGGGTCCATACGCCGGTGCTCGCCTGCGCCTGGAAGCCCAGGTTGCGGGACACGGCGCGGGCGGCGGCGCGGACCGCCGGGGCAAGGACGTTGGGCGGAGTTGCACCGTCCGGAACCACGATGGACAGCGACGCCACCACGGCGCCCTGGGCGTCGAAGATGGGGGAGGCCACGGATACGGTGCGGGACGGGACGGTCCGTCGGATCATGGCGATGCCGGTCCGCCGCACGTCGGACAGGGTCCGCCGCAGCTGGCCTTCGGGCATCTCGGGCACGCCGGGCTCGTTTTCCGGCGGGCGCTTCAGGATGGCCTCCTGGAACTGCTGGTCCGCCCCGGCGAGCAGCACCAGGCCGATGGCGGTGGACCTCAGCGGCGCACGGCCGCCCACCCGGTATGCCACCTCGGTGGCGTCCTTCCCGGAGAGGCGTTCGATCAGCACTGCCTCCTCGTTGTCCCGGACCGCCAGCAGCACGTGGTGCCGGGTGACCTCGAACAGGTCCTCAAGGTAGGGGAGGGCAATTTCCCGCACGCCGTGCCCGCGCGGAGAGAGGGATGCCACTTCCCACAGCCGGACCCCCACGACGTACCGGCCGTCGTCGAGTCTTTCCAGGGCACCCCACGCCACCAGCCGGGCAATCAGCCGCAGCGCCGTGGGGGCAGGCATGTCCGCGTGGCGGGCCAGTTCGGAGAGGGTCAGGGCCCGGCGCCGGTCGGAGAAAACGGCGAGCAGGCTCAGTGCCCGGTCGATGACCGGTTCGCCTTGTTTGGGCCGCTTTCCGCGGGCAGGCGGGGTGTCCGTGTCCGGAGTGGCAGTCATGGCAGTGGTTCCTAGCGCCGTCGGCAGATCCTGTGGCCCACGGGGAAAGTGGTGAGCTGAACCACAATACTATTCCAACCATTGGAAGCTCCCTGTCGAGGGGAAATGACGGAACGCGATGCTGGAACTCCCAGCAACCGCACTTCAGGAGTCCCGCCGCATGAGCGCCCCCACCCGGCTTCGGGCCGAACACCTGCCTGAGGCGCTGGGCCTGACCGTCACCGCACCCCGGCTGGGCTGGACGCCGCCCGCCGGCACCAACAGCCAGACGGCCTACCGGATCACCGCCGGCAACGGCTGGGACACGGGCCGGCAGGAGTCAGCCGCGTGCAGCGGCATCCCCTACACCGGCCCCGCGCTGGACTCCCGCAGCCGGTTCGAGTGGCGCGTCCGCACTTGGAACACCGGCGAAGACGGCGCCGAAACAGCGACCGGTTGGTCCCAGCCGATGCCGGTTGAACTGGGTCTCCTGCATGCCACCGACTGGACAGCGCAGTGGATCGGCGCTGACGAACCGGAGATCCCGGCGGCGGGGGAACGCCCCGGCTACGCCTTCACCAAAACCTTCACGCTCGAGGCAGCCCCGCAGAAGGCCCGCGCGTACGCCACCGCCCACGGCATCTACGAACTCTTCATCAACGGCCGCCGCGTGGGCGACCAGCAGCTCACCCCCGGCTCCACCAGCTACAACACCACGCTCCAGGTCCAGGCCCACGACGTCACGGACCTGCTCCGCGGGGGCAGCAACACCGTCCGCGCCGTCCTCACCGACGGCTGGTACCGCGGCACCTTCGGGTACACGCGCGACGCCGGCATGTACGGCACGCGCACAGCCTTCCTGGCGCAGCTCGAGGTGGAGTCAGCTGCCGGCCGGCAGACCATCGGCACCGACGGCTCCTGGCTGGTGTCCGCAACGGAGATCACCAGCGCCGACCTCATGGCGGGCCAGCGGGTTGACTTCCGGATGCACGACGGCGGGAGCGCACTGTCCGCAGTCACGTCACCCGGGGTGCGTCCCGCCGTCGTCCGTCCCGGCGGCTTTACGGAGCTCACCGGGCCCCTCGCCCCTCCCGCCCGCGTGACCCGGGAACTGGCGCCGGTATCCATCACCCGCCTGTCCAACGGCCGCCAGGTGGTGGACTTCGGCCGGAACATCCACGGCTGGGTCCGGCTGTCTCAGTTGGGTGCCCCGGGCGAAACCGTCACGCTGGAATACGGCGAGGCGCTTGGCCCGGACGGCGACGTCACCCGGGACCACCTGCGCCCCCTCGACTTCCGGACGCCCGGTGCCTTCCTTGATGCCGGCCAGGTAGACACCGTCATCGCCTCCGGCGCCCCGGGCGAGGTCTTCGAGCCCCGGCACACCACGCACGGGTTCCAGTTCGTCTCCGTCCAGGGCCTGCGGGAGAATCTGCAATCCGACGACATCACCGGCTGCCTGGTCCGGACCGACCTGGAGCGCATCGGTACCTTCAGCTGCAGTGATGAGCGGCTGAACAGGCTCCACAACATCGTGGAATGGAGCTTTCTGGGTAACTCCTGCGAGGTCCCCACCGACTGCCCGCAGCGCGAAAAGGCCGGCTGGACCGGTGACTGGCAATTGTTTGTCCCCACCGCCGCCTACCTCTACGACGTGACCGGATTCTCCCGGAAATGGCTCCGCGACGTCCGAGCCGATCAGTGGGAGAACGGCGTCATCGCCAACATTTCGCCTTCGCCCGGGCCTGCTGTCACCTCGGCTGAGTTCATGGCATTCACCAATGGGTCGGCCGGCTGGGGTGACGCGATCGTCATGGTGCCGTGGGAGGCCTACCGGGCCACCGGCGACGCCGCCATTCTCGCCGAAAACTGGGACGCGATGCAGCGCTGGCTGGGCTTCGTCCGGACCGCCGCGGAAACCCAGCGGCACGCAGCCCGCGCAGCGCAGGCGCCCCTTCCGGCCGCCCACGAAAAGTACCTGTGGGACACCGGCTTCCACTTCGGCGAATGGATGGAACCGGACGGCCCCGAACCGGACCTGTTTGCCGCCCGCACCGCGGACAACGGCATCGTGGCAACCGCCTACTACCGGCACACCACGGACTTGATGGCACGCATCGCCAGGGTGCTGGGGTTCGCCGGGGCAGCCGTTGCGTTGGCGGAACTCTCGGCGAACATCGGGAACGCCTGGGAAACGGAATACCTTCACGCAGACGGCCACGTGACCCAAGCCAGCCAGGCCAACTGCGTCCGCGCCCTGGCCTTTGACCTGGTCAGCCCGGAACACCGCGCCACCGTGACCGCGCAGCTCGCAGGACTGATCCGGGACGCCGGCACGCACCTGGGCACGGGCTTCCTGGCCACGCCCTACCTGCTGCCCGTCCTGGCGGACAACGGCGAACTGGACTTGGCCTACAAACTGCTTATGCAGGACTCCGAACCGTCCTGGCTCGCCATGGTGGACCGTGGCACCACCACCGTGTGGGAACTGTGGAACGGCATCGACGCGGACGGCATCCCGCACCAGTCGCTCAACCACTACAGCAAGGGCGCGGTGGTGTCCTTCCTGCACCGGTATACCGCCGGGCTTCGGCAGGCCCACGGCAGTGCGGGCTGGGAACGGATCGTCATCGAGCCCCGGCCGGGGGCCGGCATCACCTCCGCCACCACCTCCCACCAGGGGCCGCGCGGCCTGATCGAAGTGCGTTGGGCTACCGACGGCGCCGTGCTGACGCTCACCGCCACGATCCCCTCCGGCACCACCGCGGAGGTAAGGCTGCCCGGTGAACCGGCCGCCGTCGTCGGGCCCGGACACCATACTTTCCTTGCCGCAACCGGCCGGGACACCGCACAACCTGAACTGATGAGGAGCACACTATGACAGTGGACAACGCTACCGACGTAATGGACCCGTCGCGCCCTGAAACTTCCCGGCCTGGAGGCAGGGAGGTTCCGCCGATGCCCGTCTTCGATGCGCCGGGAACCCCTGAGCACGTCTCGGACGCCTCATCGGTGCACCGTGAGCTCACCTACGCCAAGGCCATCGGGTTCCGGCCGCTGAAGCTGGACATCTGGCTGCCCCGCAACGCAACCGGGCCCACGCCGCTGGTCCTCTGGGTGCACGGCGGCGCGTTCCAGCTGGGCGACCGCCGGGAACTGCCGCCCACCTTCGCGCCCGACTCCGTGTTCCGGCTGCTTAACCAGGCCGGCATTGCCTGCGCCACGGTGGACTACCGGCACTCCCTGGAAGCCCCGTTCCCGGCACAGCTCCACGACATCAAGGCCGCGGTCCGCTACCTCCGTGAATTCGCCGGTGACCTGAACATCGACCCGGACCGGTTTGGCGCCTGGGGCGAATCCGCCGGCGGCCATCTGGTGGCGCTCTTGGGACTCACCGGCAACCGCGGCGACCTGGATGGCGGTCTCGGTGTGCAGGGGCACCCAAGCAGCGTCAGCGCCGTCGTCGATTTCTACGGCGTTTCCTCGCTGGTGGACATCCCGCCCATCAACATTCCTGACGAACTCTTTCCCCCGGCCCTGACCGCCGCTGTCCCGCCCGGAAGGTCATTGCAGCCGGAGAACATGCTGGTGGGCGGCTCGGATGATCCCGAACTGCTGGCCGCGGCCAGTCCCGTCAGCTACGTGACGGCTGACGCCGCACCGTTCCTCCTGGTCCACGGCGATTCGGATGGCTTGGTCCCGCACTCGCAGACCGACCTCCTGGCCGCCGCGCTCGCCAAGGCCAACGTGGAACATGAGGTGGTGACCATCAAGGGCGGCGACCACTGCTTCTTCGGCGCCGAGGACCAGCTGGACACCATCCTGGCCGCCGCCGTCGATTACTTTTCACGGAAGCTGGGAACTCCATGACATCCCGGACAGAACCAGCCGCAGGGTCCCCGGGGCTCTCCCGGAGCGCCCAGGGGGAGACCGCGGCCGGTTTCGCGGAGTACCTGGCCACGCCGGAAGGCCCGAAGTTCCTCAACCCGGACGCCGTGCGTTCGCCCGGGCCCGACGTTCCCATCCGCACGGTGACGGCGGATGGCCGGCACGGGCCGGTGGCCATCCGGATCTACGGGGAGGCCGCCGCTGCCGGCAGCCCTGCCCTGGTGTGGCTGCACGGCGGCGGCTTCGTCAGCGGGAGCGTGGACATCCCCGAATCGGATTACCTGGCACGGGTGCTCGCGGCCCAGGGGACGCCGGTGCTGTCCGTGGACTACCGCCTGGCGCGTAATGGCGTGTCCTTTCCCATCCCGCATGATGACGCCCTGGCCGGTTGGTTCTGGGCGCGGAAGAACGCCGAATCACTGCGCCTGGATCCGGACCTGCTCTGCCTGGGCGGTGCCGGTGCCGGCGGCAACCTCGCCGTGGGCGCCGCGCTCTACCTGATCGACGCCGGCAAGCCACTGCCCGCGAAACTCCTGCTGGCCTATCCCTTCCTGGATGCCGAACTCCCGCCGCCGGCGGGAGGACTGGACGAAGAGGTTATGGCCGGGCTGCCGCGGCACCTGCGGTTCACGCTGGAGGACTGCATCCGGACGGCGGAGAACTACGTGGGCGGTCCGGTCAGCATGGCACCGTCCTATGCCATGCCCGGCTACGCGGATCCTGCCGGACTTCCGCCCACCGCTTTGCTTGCCTGCGAGTACGACGACGCCCGCGGCTCAACCGAGCAGTTTGCCTCGGCATTGGAGCGGGCAGGGGTTCCGGTGTCCTACTTCCTTGCCGAGGGCGCAGTACACGGCCACCTCAACCACACGGCCGGGCTGCCGGAGGGCCAGGCGGCCCTGGACTTCCTGGCGGGCGAGCTGGCGGCGGTGCGGAGGCCTTAATCGCGGAGGCGGGTCAGGGCTGCCCGGAACTTTCCTCCTGGTGGCTGCTGGACCAGATGTCGCCCATTTCCTCGGTGGACTGCTCCACGATCCTGCTCATGGCCGCGTGCGCCGCGGCCGCCTGGCCCCGCTGGATCGCACTGGCCACGTCCACATGCATCTGCAGTGCTTCATGGTCCGGAAGGTGGGGCATCAGGCCGTGCTGGGTCCGGCCCGCCAGCACCTCCGCCACGAGTTTATGCAGCTGCGAAAACATGAGGTTGCCGGAGGCGTCGAGGACCGCTGCATGGAACTCGATATCCAGTCGCAGGAAATCGTCCTGGTCTCCCCGCTGCCCGGCCGCCCACAGCCTGGCGGCCATGGAGACAAGGTCGCTGGCCTGGTCCAGTGAGGCGCGTTCGGCGGCCAGGCGGGCGGCCTGCGGCTCAATGGCGCCGCGCAGCTCGTTAAGGGCCTGCAGCTGCTCCAGCCGCTTGGCCGAGGCCAGCCGCCACCGGATCACCTGGGGGTCGTAGAGGTTCCAGCTGGCCTCAGGCTGCACCACTGTCCCGAGACGCCGGCGGGACTCGAGCATGCCCATGGACGACAGGACCCGGGTGGCCTCCCGGATCACGGACCGCGACACCTTGTGCTGCGCCTCCAGCTCGTCCAGCCGCAGGATGGAGTTCGGTGCCAGCGTTCCCTCGGCAATGGCGAGCCCCAGGTTCTCGACCAGCGATGAATGCAGGTCAGGGGACAACGCCGCCTTTGGGATGGTCATGAATAAATCATATGGGGGCATAGCAAGGTCTTGTATATGTCTGCCTTATTTGTCTATGCTCGCTGAACAGAGCAGACGTAACGAGGCGTTTGTAACCAGCCCGCGCTGATGCGGGCCTAAAGGCAAAGGGAGTCGTAATGAAGCGGCGTTCAATTGTGAAGTACGCGGCCGTGGCCGCGGCGATGTCGCTGGGGCTCACCGCCTGCAGCGGCGGCGGTGGCGGCAGCGACCAGGCGAAAGAGTCCGGCACCGTCCGCGTCACCCTCGCCAACCACGTGTGGACCGAAGGCATCAAGGCCGCCATTCCGGAGTTCGAAAAGTCCAGCGGGCTCAAGGTCGAACTGACCCAGCTCGGCGAAGACCAGCTCTCGGACCAGTACAACGTCAAGCTCAACGCGGGCAGCGACGAAGTCGACGTCATGATGTACCGCCCGCTGCAGGAAGGCAAGGCCTTCGCCAAGAACGGGTACCTGGCGGACCTGACCAGCAAGGTGTCCTCCGACTCCAGCTGGGACTGGAAGGATTACCAGGAAGGCCCGGTCAAGGCCACCACAGCCGACGGCAAGGTAGTTGGCGTGCCGATCATCACCGAACGCGAAGTCCTCTACTACCGCAAGGACCTGCTGCAGGCCGCAGGGCTCCAGGTCCCCAAGACCATGGAGGAGCTTGAAGCCGCAGCCAAGGCCATCAAGGCTTCTTCGCCTGACACTGCAGGCTTCGTTGCCCGCACCGGCAAGTCCACTGCCGTGACGCAGTTCTCCAGCTTCCTGTACAGCTTCGGCGGTGATTTCATCGACTCGAGCGGCAAGGCTGCCGTCAACACCGATGCAGCCAAGAAGGCCTACGCCTACTACGGCGGCCTGATCCGTAACTACGGCCCCGCCAACGTCAGCACCGACATGAGCTGGCCGGAGGCAATGGCAATCTTCACGCAGGGCGGTGCCGCCTTCTACACCGAGGCTGACTCCCTGTACAAGAACGCCACCGACCCGGCTAAGTCCAAGGTTGCGGACAAGGTAGGTTTTGCGCCGCTGCCCGCCGGCCCCGCCGGAAGCAAGCCGTACAACATCCCTTCCTGGGCCCTTGGCGTCAACCAAAACTCCAGCAACCAGGACAACGCCTGGAAGTTCATCCAGTGGGCCACCAGCAAGGAGCGCACCCTGGCAGCCCAGAAGGCCGGCGTCCCGGGCCCGCGTACCTCGGTCTGGTCCAACCCGGACGGAACCTCCACCTACCCCAAGGACCTTGCTGACGCCATTGCCGCCAGCGCCAAGAACGGCGTCGGACACGACCGCCCCGAAGTAATCACCGTCGGCAAGGCACGCGAAATCGTGGGCGGGCCCATTGTTGCCAGCATCACCGGCGCGGACACTGCCGCCGCTGCCAACGAGGCCCAGACCGCTTTCCAGACCTTCCTGGACAGCGAAAAGAAGTAGCGCCTTCGTCATCAGCCCGCCGGGACGGGCAGCAACCCCCCGTCCCGGCGCGGCCCCACTTCACCCCCAACTTTTTAGGTGAACCATGTCTGTTTTGAACCCTCCCCGCAGCGCCGGCACCCGCAAGGCCAGTGGCCGCAAGGGCGCAGGGGGGAGCTTTTCCGCCTGGGCCAACCGGCACCGCAAATGGCTCTTCGCCGCACCGGCCATGATCTTTGTCGGCGTCCTGATCATCTTCCCCCTGGCCTGGACCGTGTACCTGAGCCTTACCGACTCCCAGGGCTCCGTCCGCGCCGCCACCGACTTCATCGGGCTGCAGAACTACCTCACCGTCCTGACGGACCTGGAGCGGTTCTGGCCGGCGGTGGGCCGCACACTGTCCTTCACCGGCCTGGCACTTGCCTTCGAGGTAGTCCTCGGCATGGGCATCGCGCTGCTCCTGTGGCGGCCCTTCCGCGGGGAAAAGTGGGTACGGGTGGCCATCCTGCTGCCGCTGGTGGCCACGCCCGTGGCCGTCGGCATGATGTGGCGGCTGATCTTCGATCCCAACATCGGCTTCGCCAACCAGCTCTTGGGCGCAATCGGCATTCCGCCCCAGCCGTGGCTGTCCGGGCAGGACACCGCCCTGGGCACCACCATCTTCATGGACGTATGGCAGTGGACGCCCATGGTGGTACTGATCCTGCTCGCCGGCCTGACCTCGCTGTCGGACGAGCCGGATGAAGCTGCCCGCGTGGACGGCGCAAACGCCTTCCAGCGGTTCTTCTTCATCACCCTCCCGCTGATGATGCCCACCGTTATCGTCGCCATCCTGCTGCGGGGCATCGACGCCCTGAAGACCTTCGACATCCTGTACGCCACCAAGGGCAAAGGCGGCGGCTCGTTCCACGAAGTGGAGACCCTGAACGTCTACGCGTACGGGCTGAGCTTCGACTACAACCAGTACGGGCTCTCCTCCGCCGTGTTGATCCTGTTCTTCATGATCATCATCGGCATCATGTGGCTGCTGACCATGCGCAAGAAAGCGGTAAGCAAATGACCGTCGTGACAGATTCCACCACCGCTGCCAAGCGGACGCCACGGCGGCGCAAGCCGCTGGCCACCCGCGCCTACAAGGTGTTCCGGGTTGTCGCCCTGATCGTTGTGGTGCTGTTCCTGCTCGCCCCGCTGTTCTGGATGCTGCTGGCGTCCCTCAAGACCAACGTGGACATCTATGACACTGCCAAGGCGGTGGTGTTCTCGCCCACGTTCGAGAACTACGCCAACGTGCTCCAGCGCAACAACTACTTCGTCTTCATCTTCAACAGCTTCTGGGTGGCCTTTGTCTCCACGGCACTGTCGATCGTCCTCGGCGTCCCCGCGGCGTACGCGATGAGCCGCTTCACCATGCACCGCTCCGCCTTGGTGGTCCTGATGGCACGGGTTATCCCGGGCGTCTCGCTCCTGGTGCCCTGGTACTACGTCTTCTCCAACCTGCGGATGGTGGGCAGCTTCGAAGTGCTGATCCTCAGCCACATGTTCGTCGCCCTGCCCCTGATCGTCTACATCATGATGAGCTACTTCGATTCACTTCCGCTGGAACTGGAGGAATCGGCCGAGGTGGATGGGCTTACGCCCATCGGTGCGTTCCGCCGGATCACGTTGCCGCTGGCCGTGGCCGGCATCGCCACCGCCGGAATCCTGTCCTTCATCTTCTCCTGGAACAACTTCATGTTCGCCCTGGTGCTATCGGGCGCCAAGACCAAGACCCTGCCGGTGGCGATCTTCGACTTCGTCTCCTACGCCAGCATCGACTGGGGCGGGCTGATGGCCGCGGCGACGGTCGTGACAATCCCCATCATGATCATTGCGCTCTTCACGCAGAAGTACATCGTCTCCGGCCTGACCGCCGGCGCCACCAAGGGTTAGGAACCGCCGCGTGACCGTCATCAGCCGGATCGAAACATTCCTCATTGCCCCCCGCTGGCTCTTTGTCCGGATCGAAACCGACAGCGGCATCGTGGGGTGGGGCGAGGCCACCTGCGAGGGCCGCAGCGAAACTGTGCGCGCCGCCGTCGGACAGCTCTCGGAGCTGCTCATCGGCAGGGATGCCCTCCGGATCGAAGACCACTGGCAGGTCATGACCAAAGGGTCCTTCTACCGCGGCGGGCCCATCCTGGCCAGCGCCGTCTCCGGCCTGGACCAGGCGCTGTGGGACATCGCCGGCAAGCACTTCAACACCCCGGTGCACCAGCTCCTGGGCGGCCACGTCCGCGACCGGATCCGGATGTACGGCTGGGTGGGCGGCGACGAGCCCAACGAGGTGGCCGACCAGATCAGCGCCCAGCTGGAGGTGGGCCTCACCGCCGTCAAAATGAACGCCAGCGGCCGGATGAGCCCGGTGGCGTCGGTGGCAGAGATCGACGGCGTCATCCGCCGTGTCGCGGCAGCCCGCCAGGTGCTGGGCGACCACCGGGACGTCGCCGTCGATTTCCACGGCCGCTTCAGCCTGGCCAACGCCAGGCGGGTGGCACCCCTGCTGGAGCCGTTCCGGCCCTTCTTCCTCGAGGAGCCGGTGGTCCCGGAAAACACCCACCTGCTCCGCGAATTCACCTCATCCACCACCACCCCGGTGTCCACGGGGGAGCGGCTCTACAGCCGGCAGGAATTCCTGCCCGCGCTGCAGGCAGGCATCGCGGTGGCTCAGCCGGACCTGTCGCACGCCGGTGGGATCACGGAGGTCCGCAAGATCGCCGCGCTGGCCGAAGTGTACGAAGTCCAGTTGGCGCCGCACTGCCCGCTGGGCCCCCTGGCGCTCGCAGCCTGCCTGCAGGTGGGCTTCGCCACGCCGAACTTCCTCATTCAGGAACAAAGCATCGGGATCCACTACAACCAGGGCGCCGAAGTCCTGGACTACGTGGTGGACAAGACGCCGTTCAAGTTCGTCGATGGCCACATCGAGCGGCTCACCGGGCCCGGACTGGGCGTCGAGATTGACGAGGCCGTGGTGCGGGCAGCGGACAAGCGCGGCCACGCCTGGCGCGGACCGGTGTGGCGCCACCCCGACGGATCCTTCGCAGAATGGTGAACCCCATGACATCCCAGAACCCAGCTGTTACCTCCGCCGGCCTGCTCGCCGGTATCCGGCAGGCGCGCCTCGTGGGCATCGTCCGCGGGAACGACGGCGGTGCTGCCGCCAAGGCCGCGCTGGCCGCCATGGAGGAGGGCTTCCAGTACGTGGAGATCGCCCTCACCACGCCCAACGCGCTGGACGCCATCCGCGAGGTTCGCGCGGCTGCCCCGGCCGGCTGCCTGGTGGGCGCCGGGACCGTCCTCAGCCAGGCCGACGTCGAATACGTCACCGCAGCGGGCGGCCAGTTCATCGTCACCCCCTCCCTGGCCCCCTCGATCAGCGAGGCCGCCAATGCCGGCATCCCCGTCCTTGCCGGGGCCTTGACTCCCAGCGAGGCCTATGAGGCGATGGAACGCGGCGCCACCGCCATCAAACTGTTCCCCGCCTCGATCGGCGGCCCCGGCTACCTGAAGGCAGTCCGCGATCCCTTCCCGGACATCCCCTTCATCGCCGTCGGCGGCGTGGGCCTTGACGAAGCCGCCGGGTACTGGGAAGCCGGGGCCATCGCCGTCGGGCTGGGGGGACCGCTCTTCGGCACGGCGGCCTCGGGCGGTGACCTTTCGGACATGCGGGACCGCGCCCGCCGTTTCCTGGGCCTCGCTGCCGAATTCGCGGCCCGTACCGGGACCCCTTCGTGACGGTGGACCTGCTGACCGTCGGCGAGTCCATGGTCTCGCTCCGGTCCACCGGCCCGCTGGCCTCCGGCGGGACCCTGAACATGCAGGTGGCCGGGGCGGAATCGAACGTTGCCATCGGCGTGGCCCGCCTTGGCCACACGGCGGCCTGGGCCGGGTCCGTGGGCGCGGACCCGCACGGCGAGTTCATCGTCAAGCAGCTCCGGGGCGAGGGTGTCCAGCTGCACCACAGCGTCCACCCGGAGCGCAGCACCGGCGTGATGTTCCTGGAGCAGCGCACCGCAGACCTCAGCCGGGCCTTCTACTACCGCGCGGGGTCCGCAGGGGCCACCATCTCGCGTGCGCACGTGTCGGCCGCGCTGGATTGCGGTGCCCGGATCCTGCACCTGACCGGCATCACCGCAGCGCTCAGCCCGGAAGCCCGCGACGCCGTGGAATACGCCGCGGAACGGGCGGCCGCTGACGGTGTGGTGGTCAGCCTCGATGTGAACTACCGCAGCAAGCTCTGGTCCCCGGAACAGGCGCGCGCGGTGCTCGGCCCCCTGGCGAGGCACGCCACCATCGTCATTGCGTCCGACGACGAGCTCGACCTGATTGCCCCGGCGAACGAGGGGAGCGGGGCGGCTATGGACGAAGCTTCCGCCGCGGCCCGGCTGCTCGACGCCGGAGTCAGCGAAGTGGTGGTGAAGCGCGGCGCAGCGGGCGCGGCGGTTTATACCGCGGAAGGGCGCCTGGAAGCACCGGCCCTCGCCGTGACCTGCGTGGACACCGTGGGAGCCGGGGATGCCTTCACCGCCGGCTACCTCTCGGCGCTGCTCGACGGCGTCGGTACCGCCGACCGCCTGCGGCAGGGCATCCTGGCAGGCGCCTTCGCTGTCAGCACGCGCGGCGACTGGGAGGGGCTGCCGCGTCGCGAGGAGCTTGCCCTGCTTGGTGCCGCCCGGGGCAGCACCGTGCGCTGACTCCTGCCCTTCACACTCCAGACCTTTAGAGATTCCAACCCGAAAGCCAGCCATGAAAATCGTTGCCGCCGATGTGTTTGTTACCAGTCCGTCCCGGAACTTTGTGACCCTCCGGATCACGACGGAGGATGGTGTGACCGGTATTGGTGATGCCACGTTGAATGGCCGGGAGTTGGCTGTTGCTGCGTATTTGAAGGAGCATGTGGCGCAGCTGTTGATCGGGAAGGATCCGCACCGGATCGAGGACACGTGGCAGTTCCTGTACCGGTCCTCGTACTGGCGGCGGGGCCCGGTGACGATGGCAGCGATCGCCGCGGTCGATATGGCGCTGTGGGATATCAAGGGCAAGCTCGCCGGGATGCCGGTGTACCAGCTCCTCGGTGGTGCGTCGCGGAACGGGTTGCGGGCGTACGGGCATGCTTCGGGGGCGGATATTGAGTCGTTGTTTGATTCGGTCCGGGAGCATTTGGAACTTGGGTACAAGTCGATCCGGATCCAGACCGCCGTCCCCGGCATCAAGGCTGTCTACGGTGTGGCGGCGCAGGCGCAGGCGTCGGGGGAGCGGTATGACTATGAGCCGGCCGGGCGGGGTGCGTTCCCGGTGGAGGAGGACTGGGACACCCGCGCCTACCTGCGGCATTTGCCGACCGTGTTCGAGGCGGTCCGGAACGAGTTCGGCCCGGAGATCCCGCTGCTGCACGACGGGCACCACCGGATGACGCCGATCCAGGCCGCGAAGCTGGGCAAGGCGCTGGAACCGTATGACCTGTTTTGGCTCGAGGACTGCACCCCGGCCGAGAACCAGGAGGGCCTGCGCCTGGTCCGGCAGCACACCACCACGCCGCTGGCGATCGGGGAGATCTTCAATACCGTGTGGGACTACCAGACGCTGATCAAGGAACAGCTCATCGACTACGTCCGGGCAGCGTCCACGCACTTCGGCGGAATATCGCCGCTGAAGAAGGTGATGGACTTCGCCGCGCAGTACCAGATCAAGTCCGGCTTCCACGGCCCCACCGACATTTCCCCGGTGGGGTTCGCGGCGCAGCTGCACGTGGGGTTGGCGATCCATAACTACGGGATCCAGGAGTACATGCAGCACTCGGACAAGACCAACGAGGTCTTCGAACAGTCCATGACTTTCGTGGACGGGTACCTGCACCCGGGCGACAAGCCCGGGATCGGCGTCGAATTCAACGAAGAAGCCGCAGCAGCCTACCCCTACCAGCAGGCCTACCTGCCCTACAACCGCCTCGTCGACGGCACGGTGCATGACTGGTAATCGCGCTTCCCGTTGACCCTGCAGCCGCCCGGTGTGAGGATGGCGCAATGAACCAGGTTTCGGCGTTCTACACCGGCCCCGGCGGACTTGTGGGGGCCATCGGTTCTGCCTTGGACGCGGCCGGCGTGGACCGTACGAGGCTGCGGCCGGCCGACCTCGCGCCTGTTGACGAGTTCCACATCCGTGGCCGCAGGGCAACCCTGGAAATCATCGAAGCACTCGCCCTCACCGCCGATTCCCATGTGCTCGACCTCGGCAGCGGACTGGGCGGGCCCGCGCGGACCCTCGCCGAGTTGACCGGGTGCACGGTCACAGGGGTGGACCTCACCCCGGAGTTCTGCCAGTTAGCGACGGCACTCTCTGAGTGGACAGGCCTGTCCGGCCGGACCCGCTTCCGCATTGGGGACGCCACAGCCACCGGTCTTCCCGATAGGTCAGCGGATGCGGCACTGACCATGCATGTGGCCATGAACATCCCCGACAAGCATGCGCTGTATGCGGAAGCTTTCCGTGTCCTCCGCCCGGGCGGCAGGTTCGTGGTTTACGACGTCCTGCAGGGGGAAGGCGGCGAGGTGCACTACCCAGTGCCGTGGGCCGCCGACTCCTCGACAAGCTTTCCCGCGACCCTGGAAGAGATGCGCGAACTCCTCCCGTCGGCAGGTTTTGACGTCGTCTCGGAAGTCGACTCGTCGGACGAAAGCCTCGCCTGGTTCCAGAGGATGCTCGCCAAGATCCAGAGGGAGGGGCCACCGCCGGTGACCTTCGCGACTTTCCTGGGGGACGATTTCGCGCAGATGACAGCCAACCAGGTGGCCAACCTCGCCGAGCGGCGCATCCGGACCATCATGTTCGTGTGCTCGAAGCCGTCTTGATCGTCTGAGCGTCCGAACCACTTAGCTTCCGCGGGACTTCATGCCGCACAAGTGCTTCCTAAGGCGACTCGTGGCTGACGCAGCGTCCGGTGGCAACCCGGTCCTTTGGACTCTGGGGCTACGTTTGGCGCAACACTACGCTGATGCCATGAGCGACGTGCTGACGCTGAGTCCTCCCGTTCAACGCAACGTGGGCGCCAACCGGGCGCTGCATCCGGACCGTCTATGGATCCGTCTAGTACGCGGCGGCGCCGGACTTGCCATGCTCGCGGCGCTTGGGCAGGAGCTATATGACGCCACCCAGCCCGGCAATTCCGTCGATATCCCCCAGCTCATCTCCCAGTTCACGTTCCAGTCAAACCTCGTCCTCGGGCTCGTGTTCCTTGTGTCCGTCGCGCGGCCGCGTGCGCGGCTGCCGCAGTGGTGGGATCACCTCTTCGGTGCCCTCGCGTTCTACCTGGTGATGACGGGCATTATTTATGTGGTGCTCGTGGCTCCGCCTGGTGAACCGTGGTGGACGCTGGACATGTACTGGCCGTGGATGGTGACCCATCGCATCGCGCCGCTGGTCGCGGGGCTCGACTGGCTCCTGGTCACGCGCACCGTCCGAGGCCAGTGGCGGCGGCCCCTCGTCTGGCTTTGCTACCCGGGGGTGTTCCTAATCTTCTCCTGGGTGCGCGGTGCCCTCGACGGCTGGTACCCCTACGACTTCCTCAACCCGGGGCTCGACGGCGGCTGGCCGGCGGTCCTCGCCACCAGTGCCCTGGTACTCGCCGCGTTTCTCGTGGTGGGCATACTCGTGCACCTCGCCGGCAATGCCCGGGTGGGTCTCGCCCGCGGACCCGGAAAGGAAACCCCTGCCCAGCTGGCAGTCCCGGCCGGCTAGATGCGTCGTCACGCTCGGGAGATTTGCTGGTCCACCCACGTCGCAAACTGCCGTGTGAAGATCCCTATCCTCAATAGCCAAAAACGACCGTTTAGGGAGGCGGTGTTAGTGCAGTGGGGGAGGGGATGATTGGGAGCCCAGTCTTCCTACGGATTAGGACTGTGTCAATAACGTTGTTTCACGGCTTGAAGCGGCGCCCATGATCCATCATCCCAACCTTTATCGGGCATTTCCCCGACGGCGCATACTGAGGAATTACGTGTAGCGTCCAAGAGATCGACCGATCTGCCGGATGGCGGCATCATAGGCCGCATCCCACGTCCAGCCAGCTGCGGGTGCGCCGGCCAGCTCTAGTGACACCAGCCCGTGGACCTGGCCCCAGACAACGCCGACCATAGAGGCGATCTCATCATCTGCTGCTCCGGGCAGGGCTGCGGCGACCGCGGCGAACAGCGGCGCGATCGATGGCTCAGTGGCTCCCGGCGTCGGCGTACACGGCACTTGGCTGGCCAGCGAGCCGCCGAACATCAAGCCGTAGAGGGCGGGATGCTCGAGCGCCCAGGTTCGGTAAGCCCGGCCCAATGCTTCGAGGCCGGCAGCGCCGGCTGCTTGTTGGGAGGCAGCAAACGACGCGAAGCCGTCGTCAAGCACGGCAGTCAGCAATTCCGCCTTGCCCCCGAAGAGCGAGTACACCGCCGTCGTCGAAGTCCCAGCGGTTGCGGCAATACTGCGCAACGATACGGAGGCAACGCCGTCACGGCTGATCAAGGAGGCTGCGGCGTCGAGCAGCCTGCGACGCAGGGCCTCATCGTGGACTACGGGTCTTGCCATAGGACAAGTATTGCATAACAATGTTTTGTAACAGTGTTATGGATAGGAGAAGCGCATGTCACAGCAAGTGCTCAAAGGACGTTTCACTGCCGATCCCGGGGGTGGCCCCGTGACGGTCTTCCTGATCGGGATGCGTGCAAACCGGTGGTGGAAGTTCGGGAAGGTGGTACGGGTGGGGGCGGCCATGCCCAAAATGCTTGCCTACCTAGCCAAGACGCCGGAGGCTGGCTTGCTGGGCTACCAGCAATGGTTCGGGCGGACCACCATCATGGTCACCTACTGGAAAAGCCCGGAGGATTTGCAGCGGTTCGCGGCCGACCGGTCGGCGCCGCACCTTGAGCCCTGGCGCCGGTTCATGCGCGAATCAGCCGGCAATGGCGACGTCGGCGTATGGCACGAAACCTATGAGACGGTTCCGGGTGGCAGGGAAAGCATGTATAGCGATATGCCGGTCTTTGGGTTGGCAGCGGCCACCGGCCATGTGCCGGTGGGAGCAGGACTGAACACCGCACGCCAGCGTTTGGAGGCAGGTGGCCCAGGCGGTCGACCGTCGGCGCGGGGTTGAATGCCCGGTCCGTGCGTACGCGACGTACGCGACGCCTCTTTGAGTAGATGTTACGGATGGACCTCTTCGGGACGCCGTGAGCTGAGGGTCCTTGTGTGACATCCGGCGATAAATAGCGGTATCTTCGCGACGCTATTTGTCGCACAGGACAGCCCAAGAGGGGATTGATTAGCTGCCCGTTAGCCGATCGGTATACGGGCATGCCAGGTACTTGCAGTTACTTTGAAGGGACTGGGATTGCGGGGCGTCCGGTTTCGGTTGTCGACAGGCCGGGGCAGGGGTAGGTTTCGCCAGGACCCAGTGTGGGCGGAACTCCGGCGCATTCCGGTGCCGGTTCTCCCACGACTCCGGAGGTGCCGGTTCCGCGGCCGATGACGAATTCGCCGACCACGGTTTTGCCCGTTGAGTCGTAGACGGGGACGACGAACTCTTTGCCCTTGATTGATTCCTGCCAGGCGAGGGCGTCCGCGGGGCTCTTGAACGTTTTGCTGGCTGTTGTTCCGTTGGCGTCCTCGAGGTCGGTTCGGTAGGCGTATCCGCTTGTCCCGTTTGTTGCTATGACGGCGACCAGGTCGGGGCTTCCGTTTTCGTTTGCAGCACCGTAGGTATCTCCATGGGGGTTCACTGCCCAGTCGGTAATTTCGGTATTGACGTACTGGGCTGTTAGTTTCCAGCTGGCTTGGGGGCTCGTAGTGATGGTGATGCTCTCTTTTCCGGCCGTGAGAGGCAGCGTGTAACCGGTCCAGTCCTGGCGTGTTCCAACGTCCTCCGGTTTGCAGGTGGCGTTGGCGCCGTCCTCGAATTCAAAGCGCCCAGGAGTGAGGCAGTTGAGCTGCAGTTCGATGCCTGTGGCGCCTTCGGGTGCGTGACCGAGCTGAACAGTGGCCGTTCCTGTGTGTATCTCTGTCACAGGAGATGCCAGGGGTGTCACCTGCGAGGAGCCGGGAGTTGAAAACAGGCCGGCGGCGGTCGCGCCGACACCGCCTAGGAGGCCGATGCCGGCAACTGCCGCAGTTCCAGCCCAGAGTCTGGCGCGCTTCTTTGCCCGGGAAGGAGCGATTTTTTCGACTTCTGTCACGAGTTTCGTGCGCAGGGCGTCACTGAAGAGGTCGTCCACGTGGAGCTGATTCATGGCCGTTCTCCTTCCAGAACTGGGGTTGCAGCCGTGGGTGAGTTCGTTGATGCATCCCCGTTCAGGGCGGTTCTTAGCCGCTGTCTGGCTCGGTGCATGCGTGATTTCGCTGCTGACGGTGTCAGATTCAGGATGGCCGCGGCTGCAGCGATGGTGTGTTCTTCGAAAACGACCAGGCTCACCAGCTGCAGATCCTCAATGGTCAAGCTGGCCAAAGCCTGTGCCAGGTCGTTGTCCAGCTGGTTTTGGTATCGGCGGTAGGGATCTGCACTGGCGTCGTCAGGTTCCCGGCTGCGCGGCAGCGAGTTCAGAAGCCGTTGGTAGCGAGCGGCAGCACGGGCACGGTTTCGCGCAACGTTCGTGGTCGTGACCAGCAGCCAGGGAAGAATGGATCCCTCGACCACTCGGACGTGCTTTCGCCGGCGCCACAGTTCAAGGAACGCCGCGGCCATGATGTCTTCGGAATCGTGGTGGTTTCCGCACAGCCGGTAGGCGTGGCGGAAAACCCTGTCGCGGTGCCGGTCGTACAGGTCGCCAAAAGCGTCGCCCTGTCCCAAAAGGCTCCGGCGCCACAGCGTCTCATCACCCGTATCTATGGTCCCCATGCCCTTTAGTGTCCGGCAAAGTCCAAAAGGTTTCGCCCGATCAGGAAAGCTTCAAGAGCGGAAACAGAGCATGTCCGCTTATCGATCGGGTTACTTGCGGTGGTGAGACTCCCAGAAAAATGGGGATGTTCAATGATCCAGGTCGAAGCTAGGCTTCAGCACATGAACGAGCACGCGGTTCCCAGTCCTGCCGACGGGTACTTGTTTGAGTTCAAAGGAAAGCACCCCCTTCGTGAGACAGCCCGCTGGGTATCTGGCGTCGGTTTGGTTTGCGCGGGAGTAGCCATCGCAATCATAGGGACAGCCTTCCATTCGTACTTATCCATGCCGCTTGGGATTGCCGTAGCGGTTCTTGGTGCCATCATGCTTGTCTTGTACGCACTGACAAAGAGCCGAACGAAGGCCACGGCGGCTGCTTCTGGCACGGTTGGCAAGCGCCATACGAAGAATCAAAGCACCGGCCCGCACTCGGTCGCAGCGGATCTTTCCCTTCTTGCGGACCTCTATTCGAGGGGCGCCCTCAGCACAGAAGAATTTTCCGCAGCCAAACGTCGCATACTCGAAAGCTAAGCGTCCACGCTAAAGCCGCCCGGTCAGGGATCCTCTACCGAGCGCCACTCTGTACCAGGCGGATAGGCCGTCTAGCGATTCACTCGAGCCGCGACCCTGACGGGTGGGAGGGCTCGTTGCCGTTCAACCTTTTGTGGCTCTTGCGAGAGGAAACGGCTATCGCCATAGCAAAGACCACGACGCAGGCTACAGGCACGGCCAACGCATCGGGAGCTATCGGGCTGAAGTTTCTGACTATCCATGCAACACCCGAACCAACCGGGATCGCTGCAACCAGCCATAACCAATTCATCCAGCGCGGCTGGACTTTCCGTTCTTCCAGGTTCCCCATTGTGGAAGCATAATCCCGCCTCCAGCGGAATGCCCCAGCTGCTTTTTACTCCAAACCGATCCGGGCTGAGCCCCGACGTGGGCCACCGTGCGGTGGAGGATCCTTCACCGGCCGCCGTTGATGTAGTCAGCTCGGCGAGTCAGGCGTCTCGGTACGCGCAGGTGCGGTTTCGTCGGCTGATGGCTTTCTCCACCGTTGGATTTGGAAAACCAGCCATGCGGTGGCGGCAATTGGCACTAGCGGGAAGACGGGCCTCCCGCTGAATGCAACTACGGCAAAGGCGATCCAAAGGACACCAGTGAGGACGCCCATGGAGATCAATGACTTGCGGGTAACCCGATAGGAAGGCAGTTCAATCCCTTCGGCGCGGAGCTGTCGGGCCTCCGAAGCTGCGGCCCGGATCAAGGGAACAAACATTGCAGCCAATGCGGCGGCTACAAGCGTGGATCGCCACGGTTCCGGAACGCCGAATGCCTCTAGGGCGGACCCCAGCAATGATCCCAGGATAATGAACCAAAAAATTGCCCAGCCGGCCAAGCGCCTCCGCTTAGGCGGCATTCCCTCTAAGGAATCCGGTGGCCATGATTGCCACTCATATCTGTTGTCGCTCTTGCCTGCCCCCATGGCCATGTCCACAGGATACGCCGGCGCTGGGTGCGGGGGGCGGAAGTGTTCACCGTTGAGATTCCTTGCCGGGGTTGTGCCCGTATGGCGGTCGTTTACCGTGCAGCCAGGCATGGATTCTTGTTTCGCAACCGCTGCTGACCATACATGCACGTTTACCCCGCACGATGAAATGCACGGTGAAGGTGCCCTAACCGCAACGCTCCAGAGTGTGTCGGAACCCTTGGAATGAGTAACGTCTCATCGGTCCCCGAACGGGTTCACGGAGTTGCCCAAGCTCGTGTAGCTAAACCTTAAAAACGGAAATCCAGGCAGCTGCCTACTCCGCCGCGCCCCACAGTGCCTTGCGGAGCAGCCGCTTCAGTTCCTGCGACTCCTCCCCGGACAGCACGGCCAGCTGGTTCAGTTCGGCCGCGTCCATGGCGGTGCGGGCCTTCGCGTGCATCTTCCGCCCCTCGGCAGTGGAGACGATGATCTTGGCGCGCCGGTCCTGCTTGCCCTGCGCCCGTTCCACGAGGCCGCGGCGTTCCAGATCGTCCACAAGGGTGACCACCTGGCTGGGGTCCAGGCTGAGGAAATCTGCCAGTTCCCGCTGCGTGGGCTCAAGCCCGCTGCACGCCAGCGTCAGGATGGAGAAGGACCGCTCCCGCAGCCCGAAGTCAGCCAACGCCTTGTTGTTCAGCACCGAGCCGGCGGCGTGCAGCTTGGCGAGCAGCAGGCCCACATCACTGCCGATCCTGGCTGCCGCAAGGCGGGGTGTCTGAACTTCGGTGCCCAAGGTGGCCATCACAACTCCGGTGTAAAAAACAATCGTTGACTTTTTCAATGATCCGTAATTTCATTGATTCCAACAAGGATCTCACACCGCAGTGGGACCACCCCAACGGCTTCGGCCGGCGCATGCGAAGGAGCAGGCCATGAGCTTGAACGGCAAGGTTGCAATCGTCACCGGCAGCGGGCAGGGTCTCGGCCTCGCCTACGCCAGGGAGCTCGCCAGCCAGGGCGCCGCCGTCGTCATCAACGACGTCAACGCCGACACCGCCGCGCAGGCCGTCTCCCAGATCGAGGCCGACGGCGGCCGCGCCACCGCCGTGGTGGTTCCGGTGGGCACCACCGATGCCGCCAAGGCGCTGGTGGCCGGAGCCGTGGACACCTTCGGCGGCCTGGACATCCTGGTCACCAACGCCGGCATCCTCCGCGACAAGTCCCTGCTCAAAATGACGGACGAGGACTTCGACCTGGTGATCAACGTCCACCTCAAGGGCACCTTCACCTGCGTCCGCGAGGCCTACGCCTACTTCAAGGAACACAACGTCCGGGGCCGCATCATCACCATCGGTTCACCCACCGGCCAGCGCGGCAACTTCGGCCAGACCAACTACGCCGCCGCCAAGGCCGGCATCGTGGGCATGGTCCGCACCTGGGCGCTGGAAATGAAGAAGGCCGGCGTCACGGTCAACAGCGTCATCCCCGTGGCCGCCACTGCCATGACCAAGACCGTGCCCTACTTCCAGAAGGCCGTGGAAGCGGACGAGCGCGGCGACGCCATGCCGTCCTTCTTCCGGCACGACCTTGGCTTTGGAACGGCCGACGACGTCTCCGGACTGGTTGCCTTCCTCGCCTCCGACGAGGCAGCCAACATCACCGGCCAGGCCATCGGCGCCGGCGGTGACCGGCTGCAGGTCTGGACCCACCCGGAAGCGGCCACCACCGAGTACCGCGAAGGCGGCTGGAGCTACGAGGCGCTGCAGGAAAACGCCGGCCACCTGTTCACCGCGGAAACGCTCCAAACGTATGGCGAAGAATTCCTTCCCCTGCCGGAGGACCTGAAGCCCGCACAGCCCGCCGAGGCCCGCTGACCATGGCCGACCGCTACGAACTGGGCATCGACCCGGCAAAGCTCGATGCCATCGACATGCACGTCCACCTCGAAGTGGACAGCTGCGGCCACGGCTCCCTGCCGGAGGAACTGACCGAAGCCTCGGCCAAGTACTTCAAGGCCGAGGACCGCACCCCGTCCCTGGACCGCATCGCCGAGGTCTACCGCGAGCTGAACATGGCCGCCGTCGTCTTCACCGTGGACGCCCGCACCCAGCTCAAGCACGAGCCCAACAGCATCCCCGAACTCATCGCCGGTGCTGCCCGGAACAATGACGTCCTGATCCCGTTCGGCAGCGTGGACCCGCGCACCGGCGAGGACGCCATCGCCGGCGCCAAGCACCAGGCCATCGAACTCGGCGCCCGCGGCTTCAAGTTCCACCCCTCCCTGCAGGGCTTCGACCCCTCCAGCGAGCGCTTCTACCCGCTCTGGGAAACCCTCCAGGAACTGGGCCTGCCCGCCATCTTCCACACCGGCCAAAACGGCATGGGCGCGGGCCTTCCCGGCGGCTTCGGCATCAAGCTGGCCTACTCCAACCCCCTGCTGCTGGACGCTGTGGCCGCGGACTTCCCGGGCCTGCAGATCATCATGGCCCACCCGTCCGTCCCCTGGCAGGACGAGGCCAACTCCATCGCCACCCACAAGGCCAACGTCTTCATCGACCTCTCCGGCTGGTCGCCCAAGTACTTCCCGGAATCCCTGGTCAAGGCCTCCAACTCCTACCTCCAGGACAAGGTGCTGTTCGGCACCGACTTCCCGCTGATCACGCCGCAAAAGTGGCTCGGCGCGTTCGCGGACCTGCCGCTGAAGGACGAGGTCCGGCCCAAGATCCTCAAAGACAACGCGGTCCGCCTCCTCGGGCTGGGGGCCTGAGATGGGCACGTTGACGACGGCGGAGGCCGCCCTGGGTGCCCGGCTCTACGAGGCAGCGGACTGGTATGACGCCGAGTCCCTGCTCACGCTCGAGGAGCGCCAGGTCCTGTCCCGGCTGCGGTCCTTCCTGGATGTGGAAGCCCGGCCCCTCCTGGCCGAGTACTGGGAACGCGGTGAGTTTCCGGAGCAGCTCGCCCGGCCGCTGATCGACCTGGACCTCATGGAACCAGCCGAACTCACTGGCGCCGCGGGTGCAGAACACAGCCCGGCCCGCGGCATCTACCAGGGCTTCCGGATCTTCGAACTTGCCCGCACGGACGCGTCCCTGGCCACCTGGTACACCGCCCAGGCCGGCCTGTTCCGCACCGCCATCCGCGTGGGTGCCTCGCCGGAACAGCAGGCCGAATGGATGCCCAAGGTCATCGACTTCTCGCTCAAAGGCGTGTTCTCGCTGACCGAACCGGAATCCGGGTCTGACATCGCCGGCGGACTCTCCACCACCGCTCGGCAGCAGCCCGACGGCAGCTGGATCCTTGACGGCGCCAAACGCTGGATCGGCGGCGCCGCCACCGCGGACGTCCTCGCAGTATTCGCCCGGGACACCGCGGACGGGCAGGTCAAAGCCTTCCTCGTGGACCGCACCGCCGGCGGCGTCACCCTGGAGAAACTCCAGGGCAAGACCTCGCTGCGGATGATGCAGAACGCCCACATCACCCTCACCGGTGTCCGCGTCCCCGAGGCCATGCGCCTGCACAACGTGAACTCCTTCCGGGATGTAGCGGCAATGCTCCGGGCCATGCGCTCGGACGTGGCCTGGATCGCCACCGGCATCGCCGCCGGCGCCTTCGAGGCCGCCCTCGCCTACGTCAACGAACGCCGGCAGTTCGGACGGACCCTCGGTTCCTTCCAGCTGGTCCAGGAGAAACTGGCCCGCATGCTCGGCAACGTCACGGCCAGCCTTTCCCTGGTGGTCAGGCTCACCGAACAGCAGGCCAAAGGCATCTACCGCGACCAGGACTCCGCCCTGGCCAAGATGCAAACGTCCCTGTTCATGCGCGACACCGTAGCCCTGGCCCGCGAAGTGGTGGGCGGCAACGGCATCACCCTGGCAACCGACGTCGCGCGTTTCCATGCCGACGCCGAGGCCGTCTACTCCTACGAGGGCACCCACGACATCAACGCCCTCATCATCGGCCGCGCCCTCACCGGCGAGAGCGCCTTCACCCGCTAAGCCCTGCAACACCTGCACAGCACCACAACCACACACCAGCCCAGGAGGCAATGATGCCCAATCTCGTCGTCGATTTCGACACCCTGCTCACCCTGTCCGGCAAGGACCTCGGCACCACCGACTACCGCCAGATCACCCAGGACCAGATCAACCAGTTCGCGGACGCCACCGACGACCAGCAGTGGATCCACACGGACCCCGAGCGCGCCAAGGACGGCCCGTTCGGCGCCCCGATCGCCCACGGCTTCCTCACGCTGTCCCTGATCATCCCGTTCTGGGGCGAGCTGTTCGACGTCGAAGGCGTCACCACCAAGGTGAACTACGGCCTGGACAAGGTCCGCTTCACCTCTCCCGTGAAGGTGGGCTCCAAGGTGCGCATGCAGGCCACCATCGCCGACGTGGCCGAGGTCAAGGGCGGCGCCCAGATCAAGGTCAACGCCACCATCGAGATCGAAGGCCAGGAACGCCCGGCCGTCGTCGCCGAATTCCTGGCCCGCTTCTACAAGTAGCCCGCTCCTAAAAGGAACAACAGTTCCCACCCCAGGCGGTACGCCCCGGCGCCGCCGCCTCAGGCAACCCCAAAAACCCCCACATTCCTCCGTCTTTAGGAACAGCCATGTCCGGACACACCACGCTCGCACCTGCGGGCACGGCCGCCAAGCGCAAGGAAGCGCGTACGGTCATCCTGTCCAGCTATCTGGGCAGCACCATCGAGTTCTACGACTTCCTGCTCTACGCCACAGCGGCAGCAGTGGCCTTCCCCAAGGTCTTCTTCGCCGGCACGGACGAATGGGTGGGCGTCGTCGCCGCCTACGCCACCTTCGCCGCCGGATACGTGGCCAGGCCGCTGGGTGGAGCGATCTTCGGCCACTTCGGTGACAAGGTGGGCCGCAAGGGGATGCTCATCATCTCCATGGCCATGATGGGCATCGCCTCCACCCTCATCGGCGTGATTCCGGGCGCCGGCGTGATCGGACCGTGGGGCGCGGTCATCCTGGTGCTGCTGCGGGTCTGCCAGGGCATCGCCGTCGGCGGTGAGTGGGGCGGCGCCGCGCTCATGGCGCTGGAGCACTCGGACCCGAAACGGCGCGGCTTCGCGGCGTCGTTCGTCAACGCCGGCGCCCCCACCGGCGCCGTGCTGGGCACCCTGGTGATGGGCGCCTTCTCGGCCCTGCCGCAGGACGCCTTCCTGGCCTGGGGCTGGCGCGTGCCGTTCCTGCTGTCTTTCGTGCTCCTGATCGTTGGCATGTTCGTCCGCCTCCGGGTCTCCGAAAGCCCCATCTTCGCCGAGGCCGTGGCCAAGGAAGAAGCACAGGGCGCCAAGCGCAAGATCCCGCTGCTGGACGTGCTCCGCCGGCCCAAGGCACTGATCATGATCATGTTCGCCGGCGCCGCAGGGTTCGGCCTGCAGGTGGTGCTGCCCACGTTCTCGGTCACCTACGCCGTCTCCAAGGGCGCACCGCAGCAGGGCGTGCTCTATGCCTTCGCCGGAGCCTCAGCCATTTCCATCGTCTTCGTCCTCCTGGGTGGCCGCCTGTCGGACCGGTTCGGCCGCCGACCGGTGATGATCGCCGGCCTGGCACTGTTCATCGCCTACCTCTTCCCGATGTTCGGGATGCTCGGCTCGGGCAATGTGGGACTGGTTTTCGTGGCCTTCACGGTGGCGCTGATCCTGCACTCCTCCCTCTACGGGCCGCTGGCGGCGTTCGTGTCCGAACAGTTCGGCACCACCTCCCGCTACACCGGCGCCGCGGTGGGCTACCAGTTGGCCACGCTCATCGGCGCCGGCTTCACCCCGGGCATCATCGCCGGCCTCTACAAGGACGCCGGCCAGAACATCCTCCCGGTAGTGGTGTTCCTCTCCGTCATGGCGCTGGTCTCGATTGTCTTCATCGCCCTGACACGGGAATCTAAGAACAACGACCTCACCACGGTCCGTTAGGAGAACCATGGACAACAACGGAGTTGGCTCCTGGCTGCAGCGCCGCCGCCGCAAGTCGGGCACCAAGACGGCCCTGCTGTCAGCAGCGGGCACCCTGACCTATGAGGAGCTCGCCGCCCGGACGGACCGTTTGGCCAACGCGCTCCGGGTCAGGGGAGTGAGCAAAGGGGACCGGGTGGCCTACCTGGGCGATAACCACCCCTCCTTCGTGGAATCCTTCTTCGCCTGCGGCCTCCTCGGTGCCATCTTCGTGCCGCTCAACACCCGGCTCGCACCGCCCGAGCTGCAGTTCCAGCTCCAGGATTCTGGAGCCCGGCTCCTGGTCAGCGCCGACGCCCTGGAGGCGTCTGCATCGGCCGCGGTGGAAAGGACGGCGGTGACCCACCGCCTGGTCGTCGCGGCCGACGGCGGGACGGAACCTTCCGCCGCCACGTCACCCGCCGCCGTCGGACACTCCGTCACGGTGGAACGGTACGGGGAGGCACTGCAGGCAGCTGCCCCTGAACACCCCGACGTGCCCGTGGGCCATGACGACGGCGCCATGATCCTGTACACCTCCGGGACCACGGGCAAGCCCAAGGGTGCCCTGCTGACGCACGGGAACATCACCTGGAACTGCATCAACACCATCGTGGACATGGACCTGAACCGCAACGACGTGGCGCTGATGATCTCGCCGCTGTTCCACGTGGCGTCCCTGGACATGGGGCTGCTGCCGATGCTCCTCAAGGGCGCCACCGTTGTCCTCGAGGCCAAGTTCGATCCCGCCAGGGTCCTGGACCTGGTCCGGAAGCACAAGGTGACCACCCTCAACGGGGTGCCCACGACGTTCCAGCTGCTCTGCGAAGATCCCGGATGGGCAGCAGCGGACCTCAGCTCCCTGGACAAGCTGACCTGCGGCGGTTCCGCGATTCCGCGCCGGGTCCTGGACGCGTACGAGAACCGGGGCATCGGCTTCACCAGCTGCTACGGCATGACCGAAACAGCCCCCGGCGTCACCATGCTCCCCGTCGACCGGTCCAGGGAGAAAGCCGGTTCAGCGGGCCTGCCGCACTTCTTTACCGACCTCCGGATCGCCGATCCCATGGGCGGCACGGTGGCCCCTGGCGAGGTGGGGGAAATCCAGATCTCCGGCCCCAACGTGATCAAGGAGTACTGGAACCGGCCGGAGGCCACCGCGGCCAGCTACGCGGACGGGGCCTGGTTCCGCTCGGGCGACATGGGCTACCGGGACCAGGAAGGCTTCCTGTTCGTCTCGGACCGGCTCAAGGACATGATCATCTCCGGCGGGGAGAACATCTACCCGGCGGAGGTGGAAGCGGTCATCTCCGAGCACGGCGCCGTGGGCAGCGTGGCCGTCATCGGCGTCCCGGATGACAAATGGGGCGAGGTCCCGCAGGCAATCGTGACTCTGCGCGAAGGGGAATCGCTGACCGCGGAGCAGCTGCGCAGCTTCCTCGACGGCAGGCTCGCCCGCTACAAGATCCCCAAGTCCTTGGTGGTGGTGGAGGACATGCCGCGCACCGCCAGCGGCAAGATCCGCAAGATGGAGCTCCGCAAGCAGCTCTGACGTCAGTGACATACAGCTGCCCGCCCCGGTTTCCGGGGCGGGCAGCTGTTTTTGAAACAACGGGCTGCTGTCAGGCGGCCTTTCCAAGGGCTGCCACCTGGACGGTGACTCCGAGATCGCGGTGGAAGGCAGCGCGCCACCTCGATTTCGATATCAGCGGAGCTTCCGTGGATGTCAACGACTTCGCATCCAGACAACCCCAGGGGCGGCATAGGGTGCTGTTTCACGTACCGGTGCGCTGGGGCGCTCCGCTGGATTGGCGTGGGATGAGAGTGGGCATGGACCGGCGGATGAGTGGTTCGATGCCTGGGTTGACGATGAGGTCGATGGCGGTGGCTGCTATCTGGTCCAGGGGAACGTGCACCGAGCTTAGGGGCGTCGGCAGCCGGGCGGACAGTGGCGTGTCGTTGTATCCGACCAATGCCAGATCGTCGGGGATGCTGATCCCGTTTCGGTGTGCTGCCGCCATCACACCCATGGCGATGTTGTCATTGGCGGCGAAGATGGCTGTCGGGCGGGATTGCGGTGCTCCTGCGAGGAGCGTTTCGCCGGCCGTGTAGCCATTTTCGATGCCGTAACCGGCAGCGATAAGCCATTCTTCGCGCGGCTGGATGCCTGCTTCATTCAGTGCTCTGCGTGCTCCCGCCAAGCGTGCGGTTCCGGTGGAGGTGAAAGCGGGGCCGGTAACGACAGCAATGTTGCGATGGCCCAGGTCGATGAGGTGACGTGTGGCGAGGTAGCCGCCGACCTCGTCGTCTCCGAGCGCAGAGGGACTGATGCCGTCAGTTCGGAGCACCAGCGCATGCGCTACACGGCGCTCACGCAGCAGTCGGGGGAGCTCGTCATCGAGCCGCGCCGTGGCGAGAATCAACCCATCGACGTTTCTATCGAGGAGTGTTTCGGCCGCGCTGCGTTCATCCACGGGGTCATCTCCGCTGGTGGCGACCATCGCAAAGTAGCCCCGGGATGACGCTGCCTTTTCGAGTTCTTCGAACATCAGTGCCATAACCGTGTCGCTCAAACGCGGGACAAGGACACCAAGGGTGCGGGTCTCACCACGCCGCAAACTTGAAGCAAAAGAGTTCCGGCGGTACCCGAGTTCTTCCGCGATCTTCCGGACATGGGCTGCCGCCGCGGATCTGGAGGTGGTGCGTTCATCCAGCGCGCGGCTGGCGGTCGAGATGCTCACGCCACTGGCAGCCGCGACATCCTTGAGCGTGACAATCCCTGCGGGGGCGGGACGTTCCATCGCGGTTCTCCTCTTCAGCAAGGGTGTTACAGCCACTCTATTCCTCCTTCTTGCAAACGTTCTCTTGACAGTGAGCTGCGACACGTGCAAACTTGAAAACGTTCCCGCAAACGTTCTCATCATAGTGGGACTACCGACCATCAAAGAAGACAAGAAGGTAGCTGCAATGGCACTCGATCTCCGCGGACTCAACCCCGCACCTGTCACGCCGTTCACCGAAGATGGCGCCGTCGACTTCGCTGCAATCCAGCGCCTGGGTTCGTGGCTCGGATCGATTGAGGGCGTGAAGAGCCTCGTCGTTCTGGGGCACGCCGGCGAAGGGACGTTCCTCACCGAAGAGGAGCAGCTGGACGTGATCCGCGCGTTCGTAGCATCGACCGACGGCCGGGTACCGGTTGTAGCGGGCATCACGAAGGAGGGCAATAAGACAGCGGCCCTCGAAGCCAGAAAGGCCGTCGATGCCGGCGCGTCAGCTGGTCTCGTCTACCCCTCGCACGGGTGGCTGCGCTTCGGCTACCAGAAGGGCGCACCCCAGTCGCGCTATCAGGAGATTTACGACGAATCCGGTCTGCCGCTGATCCTGTTTCAGTACCCGGACAACACCAAGGCAAGCTACGACCTCGAAACCCAGCTGGAGATTGCCGGCCAGGAGGGAGTCTTTGCGACGAAGAACGGTGTCCGGAACATGCGCCGGTGGTACACCGAGATCCCCGCCCTGCGCGCCGCTTACCCCGAACTGCAGATCCTGTCCTGCCACGACGAATACCTGCTGCCGACAATGTTCGATGTCGACGGCCTGCTCGTCGGCTACGGCAACATCGCCCCCGAACTGCTCGTCGAACTGATCGAAGCAGGCAAGGCGCAGGACTACAAGCGTGCCCACGCAATCCATGAGCGGCTGCTCCCGGTAACGAAGAACGTTTACCACCGCGGCTCCCACATGGAAGGCACGGTCGCCTTGAAGTGGGGCCTCGTGAACCGCGGCATTCTGGACCACGCCACGGTGCGCACCCCGCTCCTGCCCCTGCCCCAGGGCGCCGAAACCGAAATCGCGGAAGCCTTCGCTGCCGCGAACATCGGCAAGGTCACCGTCAGCGCCTGATCCCCGGATCCTGAGGATGGCGGGAGCAACTCCCGCCATCCTCCCCTAGGCTTTAGCCATCTCCACTCTGGTCAATGAGGACCCCAGCATCACCGCTGGAGAAGGAGGACTCGCAATGCGCGAGCCAAACAACACCACAACCATGGCTGGCGGCCCCAACGCCGCCAGGATCAATGCAGAGCTCGTAGCCCGCCTCGAACGGCTCCCGCTCACCCGACGCCTGACCCTCATCCGCGTGGTCATCGGGTCAGCCACGTTCTTCGACGCTTACACCGTCCTGGCCATCGCATTCGCAATGCCCCAGCTGTCCTCAGAATGGCACCTCACCGCCGGGGAAATCGGAATGATCCTCTCCGCCGGCTACGTCGGCCAAATCTTCGGATCACTCTTCTTCGGCCAACTCGCCGAACGGATCGGACGCCTCCCGGTCCTGCTGATCACGATCCTGCTTTTCGTCTCCATGGACGTAGCCTGCCTCTTCGCCTGGGGCGCCACGTCAATGATCATCTTCCGCTTTCTCCAAGGCATCGGCACCGGCGGCGAAGTACCGGTCGCCAGCGCCTACATCAACGAATTCGTCGGAGCCAAGAAGCGCGGCAGATTCTTCCTGCTCTACGAGGTCATCTTCCCTGTCGGTCTCATGTTCGCGGGCGTCGCCGGATACTTCCTCGTCCCGGTCGTTGGCTGGAAGGCCATGTTCATCGTCGGCATCGTCCCGGCCCTGCTCACCATCCCGATGCGGTGGCTGATGCCCGAATCACCGCGCTGGCTAGCCTCCCGCGGACACGTCCACAAAGCCGAAACCGTCGTCACCATGCTCGAAAAGGAAGCACTCAAGGCAGGACACACCCTCTCCGAGCCCGTCATCCGCCCCGTGGATCCGAAGGCCACCGCCCGCACCAGCTGGCGCGAACTCTTCTCAGGCATATACAAAAAGCGCACCTTCATGATCTGGATGCTCTGGATCTGCGTCTACATGGTCAACAACGGCCTGGTCACCTGGCTGCCGACCCTCTACAAGCAGACATTCAACCTGTCGCTGCAGACCAGCCTCGCCTACGGCTGGGTCACCTCCGCCGTGGGCGTCGTGGCATCCATCCTCTGCGCGCTGCTCATCGACCGCGTAGGCCGTAAGCGTTGGTACACATTCGCCTTCCTGGCCGCGACCGTCCCTCTTGTCATCCTCACAGCCCTCGGCGCCGTGTCGGCGACACAGGTCGTAGTATTCGCCAGCATCGCCTACGCCATCCTGCAGACCATCTCCTTCTCGCTCTACCTCTACTCCGCCGAGCTGTACCCGACCCGGCTCCGCGCCATCGGCACGGGCTTCGGCAGCGCCTGGCTCCGGGCAGGCTCCGCCATCGGCCCCATCCTGGTCGGCTGGATCGTGGACAACTACGGAATCAGCCTGGTGTTCACCGTCTTCGCAGTCGTTGCCCTCATAGGTGGCCTGGTGACTATCTTCTTCGCCATCGAAACTAAAGGCCGGGTCCTCGAGGAACTCTCGCCCTAACTCCCTAGCACCCGCCTCAATGGCAGCGCCACGAACCAGCTCCGGTCCGTGGCGCTGCCGTTGCCAGTCAAGGACTACCCTCGGATCATTGCTTCCCGTTCCGCCCAGATCCCAGGTGCTCCGTCTTGAGGACACTCGCGCTGCGCTTCGGCGGCCAAGGCGTCGACCTCAAAGGCGCATTGCCGCGGGATTCCGCCGTTGTTACCGTTCACGGTCATCAATTGGCGGAGTCCTATAGGACAGTGCCACCATTATTGGATGCTTGAGGCAACTAAACCCCAGAAGTCCCCGGACGGGACACCCGTCAATCCCGCGCTCGAGGCGGAAAGCAGGATCGCCCGCATCGCGGTGACTGTGTTCCCCATCCTGGTGGTCGTTGCCGGCATCCTCGGTTTCATGCTCCCCGGAGTCTTCAAGCCCATGGCCCCCAGCGTGCCCTACCTGCTGGGCATCATCATGTTCTGCATGGGCCTGACCCTCACCCCGCCGGACTTCGCCGCCGTGGCCAAGCGGCCGTGGGCTGTGGCCTTGGGAATCGTGGCGCACTACATCATCATGCCCGGCGCAGGCTGGCTGATCGCGGGCGCCCTCAACCTCCCGCCCGAGCTGGCCGTCGGCGTGATCCTGGTGGGCTGCGCACCCTCCGGCACGGCCTCGAACGTCATGGCCTTCCTGGCCAAGGGCGATGTTGCCCTCTCCGTGGCCGTGGCCTCCGTCTCCACCCTGATCGCCCCGATCGTCACCCCGCTGCTGGTCCTGTTCCTGGCCGGCTCGTACCTGCAGATCGACGCTGCCGGCATGGTCCTGGATATCGTCAAGACCGTGCTGCTCCCGGTGGTGGCCGGCCTCCTCGCCCGGGTCTTCCTCAAGAAGCTCGTTGCCAAGGTGCTGCCCGCGCTGCCGTGGGCGTCCGCCGTCGTGATCTCCCTGATCGTGGCCATCGTGGTGGCCGGCAGCGCCAACAAGATCATTGAGGCCGGGGCCATCGTCTTCCTCGCCGTGGTGCTTCACAACGGATTCGGACTGGGCCTTGGCTACCTTGCCGGCAAGCTGGGCCGCCTGGACGACAAAGCCCGCCGCGCCCTCGCGTTCGAAGTGGGCATGCAGAACTCCGGCCTGGCCGCGACGCTGGCCACCGCCCACTTCACGCCCCTGGCCGCACTGCCGTCCGCGGTCTTCTCGCTGTGGCACAACATCTCCGGGGCCATCGTGGCCGCCTGGCTGGCCCGGCGCCCGCTGCAGGACAAGCAGGCCTAAAGGGCACGTTTCCAGCCAGCCATCCTGGGTACAGGATCCGGTAGGGACAGCGCCGTTTCGACGCTGTCCGCCGGTTCCTGTAAGGAGATGGACAGATGGCTCGGATTGACCGGATAGCTGAACCATGGGGGACACGGACGCCGTACGGCAGCGGCGCTGACTGGCCGGTCAGGGTCGATACCCACCTGGCCGAAGGCGTGGCGCCGGAGGACGTGGACCGGTGGGTCCAGACGGCCTCGCTCCTGCACTCCAACGGCGACGCCATGGACATCGCCGTCAAGGACAACAGGATCGTGGGCGTGCGGGGACGGGCCGTGGACCGCGTCAACCACGGCCGGCTGGGACCGAAGGACCTGTACGGCTGGCAGGCGAACGCCTCCCCGGACCGGCTCACCAAACCCCTTATCCGCGAGGGCGGGAAGCTGGTGGAAACGGACTGGGACACCGCCATGCAGCGTATCGTGGACAAGTCCAAGGCGCTGCTCGCGGAACAGGGTCCCAGCGCCCTCGGCTTCTACACCACCGGCCAGCTCTTCTCCGAGGAGTACTACACCCTGGGCACCATGGCCCACGGCGGCATCGGCACCAACCACGTGGACGGCAACACGCGTCTGTGCACCGCGACTGCGGGGGAGGCGCTGAAGGAATCCTTCGGCTGCGACGGGCAGCCCGGCTCCTATACGGACGTGGACCACGCCGATGTCATCGCCCTGTACGGGCACAACGTGGCCGAAACCCAGACTGTCCTCTGGACCCGAATGCTGGACCGGCTGGCCGGCCCCAACCCGCCCAAGATCATCTGCGTGGACCCGCGCATGACGCCCGTGGCCAGGGCCGCCACCGTGCACCTGGCGCCGCGGCCCGGCACCAACGTGGCGCTGATGAACGGCATCCTGCACGAGATCATCACCAACGGCTGGGTGGACCAGGAGTACATCCAGGCGCACACCGTGGGGTACTCCGAGCTCGAAAAAGAGGTCAAGAACTACCCGCCTGCCCTCGTGGCGGAGATCTGCGGTGTCCCGGCGGAACAGATCTCCGAGGCGGCCAGCATCATTGGCCACGCGGAGCGGCTGCTGTCCACGGTGCTGCAGGGCTTCTACCAGTCCAACCAGGCCACGGCCGCCGCCGTGCAGGTCAACAATGTCAACATCATCCGCGGCATGCTGGGCAAACCCGGCTGCGGCATCCTGCAGATGAACGGCCAGCCCACCGCCGAGAACACCCGCGAATGCGGGGCCGACGGCGACCTCGCCGCCTTCCGGAACTGGTCCAACGACGCGCACATCCAGGACCTGGCCCGGGTCTGGAACATCGACCCCATGTCCATCCCGCACTACTCCCCGCCCACGCACGTCATGCAGATGATGCGGTACGTGGAGGACGGCTCCATTCGGATGCTGTGGGTCAGCGGCACCAACCCCGCCGTCTCGCTGCCCGAGCTGGCACGCATCCGCAGCATCCTTGAACAGGACCGCCTGTTCCTGGTGGTGCAGGACATCTTCCTGTCCGAGACCGCCCAGCTGGCCGACGTCGTCCTTCCCGCTGCCACCTGGGGCGAAAAGACCGGCACCTTCACCAACGTGGACCGCACCGTGCACCTCTCCGAGAAGGCGGTTGACCCGCCGGGCGAGGCCCGGCCGGACCTGGAGATCTTCATCGACTACGCCCACCGCATGGGCCTGCAGGACAAGGACGGGCAGCCGCTGATCAAGTGGCACGACCCCGAGTCCGCCTTCGAGGCCTGGAAGGATTGCACCCGCGGCCGGCCCTGCGATTACACCGGCATCACCTACGACAAACTGCGCGGCGGCTCCGGCATCCAGTGGCCCTGCAACGAGGAGAACCCGGACGGCACGGAACGCATTTACGCTGACGGAAAATTCTGGGCGCACCCCGATTACTGCGAAACCTACGGCCGCGACCTCATCACCGGTGCGCCCGTGGAACCCACGGAGTACAAGGCCCTGAACCCGGAGGGCAAGGCCATCATCAAGGCCGCCGAATACATGCCGCCGCACGAGCTGCCCAGCCAGGACTTCCCGCTCCAGCTCATCACCGGCCGCACGCTCTACCAGTTCCACACCCGCACCAAGACGGGACGGGCGCCGGAGCTGCAGGCGGCCGCGCCTGACGTGTGGGTTGAGTTGTCAGCGGACGACGCCGGCACGTACGGGATCGCCGAAGGTGACCTTGCCGAGGTGGAGACACCCCGCGGTTCGGTCCGTGCGCGGGTGCGGATCAGCGGCATCCGGAACGGCGTCCTCTTCCTGCCCTTCCATTACGGCTACTGGGACACCAAGGGCGGACACCAGCCGGACGGGGCCGGGCGGGCAGCGAACGAACTGACCATCACCGACTGGGATGCGGCGTCCAAGCAGCCCATCTTCAAGACGGCGGCAGCACGCATTACCCGCATTTCCGGCGGCGACGGGCCCTCTCCGGCGCCCACCACCACGGCGTCGGCACCCGCCGGCGTCTTCCCGGAAGCCGCCAGGACCAAGGGCCTACCCACCGCTTTGGCGGACGAAGCCACCGGCACGGCAGGAGGGGCACGATGAAATTCGGGCTGGTACTGGAGGAAATGCACCGCTCCGAGAATGACCTGGCACACCACCTGCTGGTCATCTCCGAGCGGCACAAGGTGGACCACGAGATCTACCACCTGGCCCGGGACCTGGCGCGCTGGTCGCAGCAGCACGTCCGGGACATCGCGGACATCGCCAAGAACTACGGCCAAAACCTGGATCCGGAGCCCCGCGGCGAAGCAGGGCGGATGGAAACCATCAGGGAGAAGGGCAGCGAAATGGTGGGCCGGCGCCCCGAAACCGGCATGCTGCTGCTGCGCGACCTGCGGGAGCTTTACCTGAAGGCCTGCGGGGTGTCAGCGGACTGGGAACTGCTGGCCCAGGCCGCCCAGGGGATGAAGGACAAGAATCTCCTGGCCCTGGCGGAGAAGTGCCACCCGCAGACCATCCGCCAGATGAAGTGGGCCAACGGGAAGCTGAAGGAATCCGCCACCCAGATCCTGGTCAGCTAAGCGCCGGCTGCGGGAACTTTCAGAGCGTCTCCCGCGCCGCCTGGAGGTGCGCCACCAGGGCCTGCAGCTGCTCCGCGGTCCGCGGCAGGGCGTGGCTCAATTCGGTGCTGTTCTCCGCCCACATCGCGCGGGCGGCTTCCTTGGTGCCCTCGCTGCTGTGGAAACGCGAGCCCAGCTCATCCCAGCGGCGCACCAGCTCCCGGGCCTCGGGGCTGACGGCGGGGACACCGCCGTCGACCTGCCGCAGGCCTTCCTGCACGAGGCCCGCCCACTCGGTCCGTGATTCATCGGCGGCCTCCTGCCCCAGTCATCCTTTCCAAAACGGTCATGAAATAGGTGGGCTCGGCGTGCCCCTGCCCGCTGAGGCGTGCCAGCAGCTCCCGGACGGTCCGCTGAGGCTGTTCCAGCTGCAAGGCCTGCTCGCCCAAGGCATCGAGCTGCCTCAGCAGCAGTTTTTGCAGGGAATCGGAACTTCCTTCCGGCCCGTCCACCAGGGCGCCAATCTCGCCAACTCCAGCGGGGTTCTTCCGGTTGTTCCATACCGCCCACCGTAGGACCTGACGCCGCGTCAGGTTCAACCCCCGGCGCCCCCACCCGCTGGCAGGATCCAGGGCGGAGCGAACCAGTTTCATTCAGTGAAACTGGTGGCGCGTGCAGCCCGGCCCATGGCACAGAGTTGAGTCCATGAACGCGGGTCCCGTTGCGGGCCCCGCCCAGGTCATTCAGCAGTTCGGTAAATACAGCACAGAAACGGCGCGCTACACATGGAGTCAACGATGACGGGACGGCAGATCCTCAAAGGGATTGAGTTCGCCCGGCCACAGAACGCGGAGCCGCTGCTGCTGGACCTCTACCTTCCTGCAGGAGAAACGCACCAGGGCGGCCGGCCGGCGGTGGTCCATTTCCACGGAGGCGGGTGGCGGACGGGGGAGCGGTCTTCGCTGGGCCCCGCTGTTGACGGTTTTGGACTCAGCCCCATCGAGCAGCTCGCGGATGCCGGGTTCGTGGTGGCTTCGGCCGATTACCGGCTCAGCACGGTTGCCACGTTCCCGGCCCAGCTGGAGGACGCCAAGGCAGCCGTCGACTGGCTCCGCACCCACGCGGCCGAGTACGGCGTGGACCCGCACCGGATCTACGCCTGGGGAGACTCGGCCGGCGGCCACCTCGCTGCCCTCCTGGGCCTGACCGCAGGGGCAGCGGAGCTTCCGGGCCATGCCGGATATGACGGGCCCGCCAGCGACGACTCGGTTGCCGGCGTCGTGGCCTGGTACCCGCCCACTGACCTCCTCCGGATGGGTGGACAGGCACGGCCGGATGCCGTGGCCCGGGCGGATGATCCCGGATCCCGGGAAGCGCTGCTGATCGGCGCGCAGCCGGCCGACGCCCCGGACAAGGCCAAGGCCGCAAGCCCCCTCAGCCACGTCCACGCAGGCGCCCCGCCTTTCCTCCTCATCCATGGAACGGCGGACCGCTTCGTCCCGGTAGCCCAGTCCACCTCGCTGGCCGGGGCGCTGGAAGGCGCGGGCAACGCCGTCGAACTCCTCCTGCTTGACGGCGCGGACCACATGTGGGCCAGCCCGGACGGCAACAGCGAGGACGCGGAACAGGCCATTGCCGCCACCATCGATTTCCTCCGCCGCCAGGCAAAGCAGCACTGATTTCCCACCACCATGCCGGGGCAATACGCGCACCCCGGACCAGACCGAAAGGCCTCTAATGCAGTTCATCGGCATCACCCACCACGGCGGACCCTGGGCAGCGGCGCTCGCCGGCTCCCGCGTCCTCCCGCTCACGTCCGTCGACGATTTCTGGGCCGACGCCGAGGGCTGGCAGGACAAGGCAGCAGCCTTGGTTGCCGGCGCAGCAGACACTGAAACGTCCGACGCCGGCACTTGGCTGGAGCGCGGCAGTGTCACCGAAGTGCCGCTGGTCCCGGCCTCCGCTCGCGTGATCTGCGTGGGGCTGAACTACAAGGCGCACGTAGCCGAGGGCAGCTTCAAGGACCAGGAACTGCCGTCCTACCCCACTCTGTTCGCCCGCTGGACGGCCTCCCTGTCCGTGGGCAACGTCCCGGTCCCCGTCCCGGCGGGCGAGGAAGGCCTGGACTGGGAAGGCGAAGTGGCCGCCTACATCGGCCGCCGCGTGGAGTCCGCCGACGAGGACACCGCCGCGGATTCCGTCTTTGGCTACTCCACGTTCAACGACATCACCTCCCGCAAGGCCCAGAAGCTCACCTCGCAGTGGACCCTGGGCAAGAACGGCGATTTCAGCGGCCCCCTGGGTCCCGTGGTGAGCCGCGACGAGGTGGGTGACCTGCGCGACGGGTTGCAGGTCCGCACCCGCGTCAACGGGATCGAAGCCCAGAACGGCAACACCCGGGACATGATCTTCTCCGTCCCGGCCATCATCTCGCTCATCAGCGAAACCTTCACCCTGCACCCGGGTGACGTCATCGCCACCGGCACCCCCGAAGGCGTGGGCTACGCCCGCACCCCGCAGTGGCTCCTGCAGCCCGGCGATACCGTGGAAGTGGAGATCGAGAAGCTGGGCACCCTGACCACGCCGGTGGGCGACATTTCCCTCCGGAGCCGTGCCTGATGAACTCCTTCCATACCGCTGCTGACCTGCCGGCGGAGGTGCAGGTCCTGATCGCCGGCGGCGGCCCCAGCGGGCTGTTCCTGGCCCTGGACCTCGCCTCCCGCGGGGTGCCCAGCACCGTCATCGAACCGCGGACAGCGCTGGACCACACCCGTCCGCGCGCCAAGACCACCAATGCCCGTACCATGACGCACCTGCGCCGGCTGGGCCTCGCCGAGGTCCTCCGGGACGCTTCGCCGCTGCCGGTGGAGTACGCCCAGGACGTCATCTTCTGCACCGGCCTCACCGGCCCTTCCGCGTACGAGCTGCGCCGGTTCCGCAACGCCTTCCAGCTGGTCCCCGGCAGGTACGGGCCGCAGCCGGAGTGCGGCCAGCAGGTGCCCCAGCCCGTCCTCGAGGAGGTGCTCCGGGCCGCCGTCGAAAGCCACCCGCTGGTGACGTTCCTGGCCGGCTGGACTGTCACTGGCGTCAACGTCCCTGAAGGCGGGGCAGCCACGGAACCTCGCGCCGTCGTCGTTAGGGATCCAGAAGGTGCTGAACGCACCATCGCCGCCGAGTACGTCATCGGTGCCGACGGCGGGTCCTCCGCCGTGCGCCGCAGCCTCAGGCTGCGGCTGGAAGGCGGGTCCGCCGAGCTGTCCAACATCAGCATCCTCTTCCGCTCGGAATCGCTGACGTCAGCTGTCTCCTTGGCTCCGGCGGTGCAATATTGGGTGGTGGGCTCGGAGACCTCCGGCATGGTGGGGCCCATGGACCGTGACGGCACCTGGTGGGCAATCGTCCAGGGCGTGGATCCGTCCGTCACCGTCACTGCGGGGGAGGCAGCCGCGATGGTCCGCTCCCTGGTGGGCTCGGATGTGGACATCGAGGTGGTGGCCACCGACCCGTGGACGGCCCGGATGCTGCTGGCTCCCGAATACAGCCGCGGCAACGTCTTCCTGGTGGGGGACGCCGCCCACCTCAACCCGCCCTGGGGCGGCCACGGTTTCAACACCTGCATCGGGGACGCCGCCAACCTGGCCTGGAAGCTCGCCGCCACGATCAACGGCTGGGCCGGGCCAGGACTCCTTGCCAGCTACGGGGCGGAACGCCGGCCGGTGGCTGCGCGCACCATCCGCGACGCCGCCACCAACGGCAAGGCCCTGGCCTACCACTTCGCAGACCCGGAGCTGGTTGCGGCCGGCCCTGCCGGGGAAGCCGCGCGGGACGCGGCCCACCGGGCGCTCGCCGTGAAGCAGAGCGAGTTCGATTCCCTGGGCCTGGTGCTGGGCTACGACTACGGCGGTTCATCCGTGGTGGTACCGGACGGTTCGGCCCTCCCCGACGAGGACCCCATCCGTTACGTTCCGTCCGCTGTTCCGGGGGCCCTGCTGCGGCACGCCTGGCTGGCGGATTCGGTCTCCCTGTACAGCGCCCTTGGTGCGGGTTTCACGTTGCTGGCCGACGCCGGGTCGCTGGGCGGGGTGCCCGCCGTCGAAGTTTTCGAGCCGGTCCTGGCAGCCGGTGCCCGGCAGGGCATCCCGGTGACCGTCGCCGCCGTCGGGCCTTCCGACGACGGCACGCACCTTGCGGACCTGTGGGGCGCCACTGCACTGCTGGTCCGTCCCGACCAGCACGTGGCCTGGCGCGGCAACTCCCCGGTGGAGGCCGCCGCAGCGTTGTCCGTCGCCGCGGGCTGGACGCCGGCTGTCCCTTCCGCACGTCCTGAAGAATCTGCACCTTCCATCGAGACCAGGAGCGCCCGTGTCGACGCCGTCATTCCGTGATTTCCTCTTTGCCCCGGACCACCCCCGCGTGGCGGACATCCGGGGGCTGGACGCCCGCGAATACGCCGAGGCGGCCAAGACCGATGCGTTCGCCGGGCCCATGATCGAGGGCTGGCGGAAGCTCTATCCCCAGCCGTTCACGGGCATCACCAGCGACGGCGTCCGCCGGGAGGGCCTGTATCCGCTGGCTCCTGCCCGGCCGGGGGAGGAAGCGCCCACGGCGGACATGGAGGCTGCGGCGCGGAAGCTGCTTGGCGCTGTCGCCGCAGACCAGGCCGGGAAGCTTTGCTACGCCGTGGACGCGCCGGAGTGGCAGAGCTGGGCCAACCCCGAATTCATGCAGCACGACACCGGACTCCGTCTGGACGAGGTTGCCGGTCCCGTGCGGGACGCGGTGTTGGGCGTGGTGGAGGCTTCGCTGAGCCCGGCCGGGTTTGAGCTGGTGCGGAACCTCATGCGGATCAACGGTTTCCTGGGTGATCTGGTGGAGCTGCCGCTGCTCATGAACGAGTTCAGCTACAACTTCGCCCTGTTTGGGGAGCCTTCCGAGACGGAACCGTGGGGGTGGCAGCTGTTTGGCCACCACGCGGCGCTGAACTGCCTGGTGGCCGGGACGCAGCTGGTGATCTCGCCGGTGTTCATGGGGGCCGAACCGGACATGATCGACGCCGGCCCGCACAAGGGTGTCAAGGTGTTCAAGGAGCGCATCGCCCTGGCCCGGCAGCTGATGGTCGCCCTGCCTGCGGACCTGCGGTCCCGGGCCGTTGTTTATGCGGAGATGGTGGATCCGGCCATGCCCGAGGAGCGCCTCCACCCGGGCGACGAGCGGCACCTGGGCGGCTGCTTCCAGGACAACAGGGTGATCCCGTACGAGGGCATCCGGGTGGCCGAGCTGCCGGCCGGGGCCCGGGAATTGCTCGACGCGGTGGTGGAGGACTTCATCGCCTACCTTCCGGACGGTCCCCGTGCCGCCCGGCGTCGGGAAATCCAGGAGCACTATTCAGAGACGTTCTTCAGCTGGATCGGCGGCTGGGAAGGGGAGGAGGCCTTCTACTTCCGAGTCCAGAGCCAGGTGGTGGTGCTGGAACTGGACCACCACACCGGCGTCTTCCTGGGCAACGATGAACCCGCCCCCTTCCACATGCACACCGTGGTCCGCACCCCCAACGGCAATGACTACGGCCGCGAACTCGTCAGGCAGGCCACTTCCTGACCCACTCTCCACCCACCAACCCACCCCACCCACCATCGATTGCTGAGTAACTGCCGTTTTGGGGCGCCATAACGGCAGTTACTCAGCAATCGATGGGTTTCAAAGACCAGAAGGCCCGGATTTCCTCTCGGAAGTCCGGGCCTTCTGTGTTAACTGTGGGTTAGGGGATGTCCAGTGCTGCGCGGCGCTGTGGCGGCGGGCCGACGACGGTCAGGTCCATCTCGGCCTGGGCGCGCCCGAAGCCGTCCATGTCCATGTAGGGCTCGCCGCCCTCGGTGTACATGTAGTCCTCCGTGGGTTCGTTGAAGTACTCGAAGAAGCCGTTGAACACCGAAGGGGTCAGGAAGCCCACCATCTGGGTGTTGTGGGCATCGAGCGCGAATGAGTGGATGGTCCCGGCGGGGGCGTGCACAAAATCGCCCTTCGTCAGGAGCATCTCGCGGCCGTTGGCATAGAGCCACATCCGGCCCTCGGTGCAGAGGAAGTTCTCCGTGTGCTGGGAGTGGAAGTGCAGCGGGATATAGGGGCTCTTGGCGCCCTTGGTGTGCACAGCGAAGTAGTTGGAGCCGGTGTTGGCGGGCCGGGACAGGTAGGTGAACATAGTCTGGTAGCTGACCATCCGCTCACCCTCCCCGGCAGTGAGGAAGTACGGGCTCTGTGTGGGCGGCAGCCCGGCGTCGTGCTTGAACGACGGCGCCACCCGCTCAACGTCTGGGAACGTGATGCCAAACTCGGCACCCACCTCGGCCTGCTCCTGCAGGCTGGCCTTGTGGCCAGGGCGCGCCGGCGGGACGTGCGAATCGATGGGCGTGCCCACCCGCTCGTAGTAGGCCTCGCCGCAGCCGGGGGTCATCCAGTTCAGGAAGCGGGTGTAGTGGCTGGCCATCCTGTAAGCGTGCGGCGTGTTGGGCGGGATGACCACGGAGTCGCCGGGGGTGAGGATGCGGCTCTCGCCCGGCAGCCACACGTGCAGGATCCCGTCGAAAACGTAGAGCGTCTTGTGCTCCACCGTGTGGCTGACAAACGGGGACTCAGCGCCCATGCCGCCGGAGATGTAGGCAGCGCTGAAGATGCCCCCGGTGTCGGCAGCGCGGGCGATGACCGTGACCAGCTGGCCGTTGATCTCGTAGCGCGCGCCTTCGCCCGAGGCCATGTAATACGGGACCGCCTCGCCGGGCAGCGCGTTGGCCACCGGGAGCTGCTTGTTCATTTCCTCAACGCTGAGGGACATGGTTTCCTTCTTTCCAGTCGGCCGGCCCTTGCCGGAGCGTGACCTACATCATGGCTGTCCCACGCCCCCGGCCACGAGCCCTGATTCCATTAGTTGAAATCCGAACGTGGCCGGCCATCGTCCCCCTGCTACCCCTCACATTCCTTGCAGTACTTCTTGCCGTCCTTCTCACGGGCCAACTGGCTGCGGTGGTGCACCAGGAAGCAGGACATGCACGTGAATTCGTCTGCCTGCACCGGGACCACCTGGATGAGGAGTTCCTCGTTGGAGAGGTCGGCGCCGGGCAGCTCGAAGCTGTCCGCGAGATCCGTTTCGTCCATGTCGGGAGCGGCCTCCCGGCGGCCGGACTTGTCGGACTTCAGCTCCTCCAAGGCGACGTTCGGCTCTTCCTCGGGAGTCACCCGCGGAGCGTCGTAGTCAACTGACATGTGGTGTGTTCTCCTGTCCAGCTGCTGATGTCCAGATTGTTCTGGACAGATCGACAACGCCGGATGGGCGCAACTAATTCCCATTCCGGATGTTGCTGTTTTCCCGCAGGGCCAGCGCGGCCTGCACCAGGGCGGCGTGGGTGAGGGCCTGGGGGTAGTTGCCCAGGAAGGCACCGGAGGCGGGATCCAGTTCCTCGCTGAAGAGTCCCAGCGGGGAGGCCAGGTCCAGCAACGCCCGGAAGGTCTCCACCGCCTCCCGGCCCCTGCCCGTCAGGGCCAGGGCCTGCACCAGCCAGAAGGAACAGGGCAGGAAGGCGCCCTCACCGCCCTCCAGCCCGTCCTGGCCGGGCGGATACCGGTACAGGAGGGGCCCGCCCGCGCCGAGCTCGGCCCGCACCGCGTCAACGGTTTGGCGGACCACGTCAGCGTCCGGGTCCTCCAGCCCAATCAGCGGAAGGACCAGCAATGCCGCGTCCAGGTCTGCCGACCCATAGGTCCGCGTGTAGGTGCCCCGCACGGGGTCGATGCCCAGGCTCCGGACTTCGGCGCCCAGCTGGTCCCTCGCGGACAGCCAGCGCTGCCGCTGCCGCGCGCCCAGGTGGTGGGTGGCACCGATGCGCAGCGCCCGGTCCAGGGCGAGCCACGCCATGAGCTTGGAGTGGACGTGGTGGGCGGCATCATCCCGGATTTCCCAGATCCCTGCATCCGGGGCGGCCCAGGACGCCGCCACCCTGTCGGCGAAACCGCGCATGGCCCGCCACGTCTCCGAGTACAGCCGGTGCCCGCCCTGCACCAGCACCCAGGCGGCGTCCAGCACCCAGCCGTAACCGTCCAGCTGGTGCTGCCCGGCCGCCCCGTTGCCCGTCCGCACCGGTACGCTCCCCAAATATCCAGGCCAGCCGCGCAACTCGTGCTCGCGGGGGACCGGCCGGCCGGACAGTGTGAGCAGCGCCGGAAGCCGTGGCCGCTGGAGCCGGCTGGCGTGCAGCAGCCAACCGAAGAAGTTCCGGGCCACATCCGTCTTGCCCGCGTGCAGGAACGCGGCCACGCCGATGCTGGCGTCCCGCGGCCAGGCAAACCGGTAGTCCCAGTTCCTGATGCCGCCCGGATTTTCGGGCAGCGACGTGGTGGGTGCGGCCACTGGAGCCCCGGACGGTGAATAAGTGAGCAGCCGCAGGGTGAGCAGGCTCCGCAGGACCTGGCCGCGGAACGGGATGTCGGCGTCCACCTCCCCGGACCAGGCTTCCCACCGTTGCTCGTCCTCAAGCACCAGGTGCCAGGCCGCCTCGGGGTCCACGTGAATCAGCGGCTCGCCGTAGGCAATGGACAGGACCAGGGTCACCGGGTTGCCGGGCTGCACCACCAGCGTCTGTTCTTCGCCGTCGGGGAGCGGGCACCCCTCGCTGGAGCCCAGCGCTATGGCCAGCGGTCCCCATTCGCACACCAGGTCCCGCGCCCGCCGGCTGATCCGTGGCACGCGGTGGGTTTCACCCAGGCGTGGAGTGAAGCGGACGACGGCGGCTGCCGGGCCGCCGTGGGCGGTGAGCCGGCGCACCAGGAGCGTTGTGGGCAGCAGGGCTCCGGAGACTTCGGCCACCATCGCTTCGGTGAGCGTCAGCCGGGCCCCGCCCGCGGACCATGTCGTTTCCAGTGTTGCCGTATTCCCGCGGTAATGGCGCTGGAGCAGGTGGGCGGGGCCGGCGGGTCCGGCGACGAACTGGCCCGCTTCCGTTCCTCCCAGCAGGGCGCCGAAGATTGGCTCGCCGTCGAACGCCGGAGCGCACATCCAATCCACCGACCCCTTGGAGGACACCAGGGCGGCCGTCCTGGTGTCGCCGAGCATGCCGTAGTCGGCGATGGCAGCGGGCTGCCAGGGCCTTGGTTCGCGCGTGGGGACGGGGGAGGGGGCGACGGCGGGGTGCCGCTTTGGCGGCCCGGTCACGGAAGGTTCTTCCATCGAAGGGCGGGGCTTCCGCTCGAATGCGATGCTCACGGCTGCCTGCTCACAGCGCCCTCAGCAGAAGCCCCAGCACGGCCCCGTAGGCGACATGCGCCACGATGGCTACCGCCGGTGTCTGGATGCCGTAATTCAAACCCAGCAGTCCCGGTGGCTCCAGCACGGCGGTAGTGGACAGGCCCGCGCGGGTGGATGCCATCCTCGGGTGGACACCGGGCAGCAATGGCAGGATGACCGTCAGGGCCACGGCTACGTGCAGCAGGCCCAGCAGCGCGCCGATCCACCAGGTTGCCCTGCCCAGGAGGGAGAACGCCGCGGCATAACCGAGGGCAAACACCTGGCCGGCAGCCAGATGGATGAAGAAGCCGGCAACACGGGCCCGGTCGGGATCAGGCGTCACCAGGGTGCCCAGGACCAGAGGCAGGTCGAGCCGGGTCAGGCCGGCCATCTGGGCCGCGATCATGATGACCGTCAGTGCGGCGGTAGCCAGGAGCCCGAACAGGTCCCATCCTTGCCAGTCCATGTCATGCCGTCCAGCCCTGGTCGTTCTAAAAAAGATTATCTTGAATTTAGAAGCATCCGCGGAGGTTGTCAAGAGTGAGCGCGGGCCAGCACACCCGCTCCCCGATTCCGAGGGCCTGATGGCGTTGTTAACGCCCTTGATTACGCCATTGAGACGCCGCGGCACGTGAATGTTGGCATGCTTGAGCTCATGCCCATCTTCCAGGTCCCGGGCGGCCTGACCTTTGACCGCCGCGAGCCCACTGCCTGACGTCCGCCCGCACTTCAACCACCACCAACCGATAGGTCCCCGCCAATGCAGCATGTGCACACCGTCAGCTTTCCCGATTCCCAGCTCCTGGCCGACCTGTCGCCGCTTCCCGGAAGCCTGCGCGGGGTTGTCTGGGACATGAAGGAGGCCCCCGGTGGGGACCTGGGCAGGATCGACGGCGTCATCCTGCCGTACATCAACGCCGGGGAAGTGCTGGGTTCCCTGGGCAAGGTCCCGGACCTCAAGTTCGTGCAGACGCAGTCAACAGGGTACGACGGCGTGTGCGAGGCCGCCGGTCCGGGCGCCGCGGTGGCAAACGCCTCGGGCGTCCATGCAGCTGCCACCGCGGAGCTGGCCGTGGGCCTCATCCTCGCCAAGCTGCGGGGGATCGACCAGGCTGTCAAGGACCAGCAGGCTGAAAGCTGGAGGCCGCAACGCCGCCAGTCCCTGGCCGACCGCAAGGTCCTGCTGCTGGGCATCGGCGGGATCGGCAAGGAACTGGCCCGCCGCCTGGAACCCTTCGAGGTCACCATCACCCGGGTGGGAAGCACGGCCCGCACGGACGCCGACGGGCAGGTTCACGGCCCGGACGAACTGGTGGCCCTCGCCGCGGACCACGACATCCTGGTCTCCGTCCTGCCCCTGAACGACAACACCCACGACCTGGTGGGCCGGGACGTCCTGGCCGCCCTGCCCGACGGAGCCCTGGTAGTGAACGTGGGCCGCGGCGCCGTCATCAGCACCGAGGCGCTGACCCGCGAAGTGGTCTCCGGCCGCCTCCAGTGCGCCATCGACGTGGTCGATCCCGAGCCGCTTCCCGCCGGCCACCCTCTGTGGTCCGCGGAGAACGCCCTCATCACCCCGCACGTGGGCGGCAACGCCTCGGCCTTTGAGCCCCGAATCCTGAAACTCCTGAAACAGCAGCTCGAGGCCCTGGCGACAGGCCAAACCCCGGACAACCTGGTGCAGCAGGGACCCTTTCAGCAGGGCCCGTTCTAACGGCCGCCGCGATCTCATGCAGGCAGCGGTACGAAACAACAATGAAGAGGGAGTAACCAGGACATGACAGGGCTTTTTGATCTTACGGGGCGCATAGCCCTGGTCACCGGTTCGAGCAGGGGCATCGGTTCGGCCCTTGCCAAGGCATTGGCCGACGCCGGAGCAACAGTAGTGCTGAACGGCGTCAACCCCGAGCGGCTCAAGGACGCCGAAGCGGCCATGGCGGCAGGTTTCCCGCCGGGCCGAATCCACAGCGTGGCCTTCGACGTCACCGACGACGACGCTGCCGCCCGCAGCATCCGCTGGATCGAGGACAATGTAGGGCCGCTCGAAATCCTGGTGAACAACGCCGGGATCCAGCACCGGGTGCCCATGCTGGATCTCGATGTGGCGGACTGGGAACGCGTCCTCTCCACGGACCTCACCAGCGCATTCCTGGTGGGCCGCGAAGCCGCCCGGCACATGATCACCCGGGGCCGCGGCAAGATCATCAACATCTGCTCTGTCCAGGCCGACCTGGCCCGCCCCACCATCGCCCCGTACATCGCTGCCAAGGGCGGACTGCGGAACCTCACCCGCGCCATGACCGCAGAATGGGCCGCCTCAGGGCTGCAGATCAACGCCGTCGCTCCCGGGTACATCCACACCGAAATGACCCAGAACCTGGTGGATGACGGGGAGTTCAACTCCTGGATCCTCGGCAGGACACCCGCGCACCGCTGGGGCACCGTGGAGGATCTGGCCGGACCCGTGGTGTGGCTGGCCTCGGACGGCTCCAACTTCGTGAACGGACAAACCATCTTCATCGATGGCGGAATGACGGTGGTGGTCTGATGGCACCGTCCCTTGATGTCGCATTGCCCGCCACCGGTCCGGCGCTGGTGGCCCATGCCGCCGGCGACCTGCGGATCGATGAGGTCCCGCTAGCCGAACCGGCGCCGGACGAGGCGGTGGTCGAGGTCCGTTACGGCGGCATCTGCGGTTCCGACCTGCACTACTGGCTGCACGGTGCGGCGGGGGAGTCCATCCTCAAGGCGCCGCTGGTCCTGGGGCACGAAATTTCCGGCGTGGTGGTGCGCCCCGCGGCGAATGGCTCCGGTCCGCAGGCAGGGACCGCCGTCGCCGTCCACCCCGCAACGCCTGGTCCAGGCGCCGCGCGCTATCCGGAGGACCGGCCCAACCTGTCCCCTGGCTGCACGTACCTGGGCAGCGCGGCCCGCTACCCGCACACGGACGGGGCGTTCAGCCGCTACGTCACGCTGCCCGTCCGGATGCTCCGCCCGCTCCCGGACAGCATCGACCTGCGCACCGCGGCACTGATCGAACCGGCCTCGGTCGCGTGGCATGCGGTGTCCCGGGCCGGGGACGTCCGTGGGAAAACCGCGCTGGTCATCGGCTCCGGCCCCATCGGCGCCCTCACCGTCGCAGTCCTCAAACGCGCCGGCGCCGCCCGCATCACCGCCGTCGACCTCCATCCCAAGCCGCTGGAGATCGCCACGGCCGTGGGCGCGGACCAGGTCATCAACGCCGCGGACACCGAAGCCATCGCCGCCGTGGAGGCCGACGTCGTGATCGAATCCTCCGGCAACCATCACGGGCTGGCCTCGGCCATCCGCGGCGCGGTGCGCGGCGGCACCGTAGTCATGGTCGGCCTGCTGCCTACTGGTGCCCAGCCGGTGCCCATCTCGTTGGCGATCACCCGCGAACTGCAGCTGCTCGGCTCGTTCCGCTTCAACAACGAGATCGACAATGTCATCGCCGCCCTCGCCGACGGGTCCCTGCACATCGAGCCCGTCATCACCCACGAATTCCCGCTGGCCGACGCCCTCCACGCCTTCGAAGTCGCCAAGGACTCCACCAGTTCCGGCAAGGTGCTCCTCTCTTTCGGCGATGAGGGGCAGGCCCAATGAGGAGAACTTCTCCTGAGCGAAGGTGGTAGGTAGACTGGGCTACCTACCACCTCTGCGAGGAGTGAACTATGGCAGCTTCAGGACTTTCATCACCTGCCCGGCGCCCCGCCCGGGAGCTCCTGCTCGACGCTGCGGCGCGCCTTTTCTATGCCCACGGCGTCGCGGCCACCGGGATCGATACCATCACTGCCGAAGCAGGAGTGGCCAAAAAGAGCCTCTACAACAACTTCACTTCCAAGGCGGACCTGGTGGCCGCATATCTTGAGGCGAGGCACGAGGAATGGCTCGGCCTGTACCGCAAGCGGCTGGAAACGGCGCCGACACCGCGCAGCCAGGTCCTGGCCGTCTTCGATGCCTACCTGGACCACGCCAACTTCGCCTACGAGCACGGCTTCCGGGGATGCGGCTTGCTCAACGCCGCCGCGGAACTGCCGGCCGGCGATCCCGGCCGGGACGTCGTGCGCCGCCACAAGGAAGAAGTCCAGGAACTCCTGGCCGGGCACGTGTCGGGGTTGTTGCCGGAGCGGGAGGAACAGGTCCCCGCCATCGCCGCGCACCTGGCGTTCCTGCTCGAAGGCGCCATGGCCCGCGCCGGGCTGGAAGGCAATGACGGTCCGCTGAAGGACGCCAGGCGCATGGCCGGACAGTTGCTGGACGCCCTGTGAGCATCGAGCGCCACCACCCCAAGGCCCAACGGTGGGGGGCAATGTCCGTGGTGGCTGCCTCCGTCCTCTGGGGCACCACCGGGACCGCGGCCACCTTCGCCCCCGCCGTGAGCCCGCTGGCCATTGGCGCCGTGGCAATGGGACTGGGCGGCCTGCTGCAGGCGCTCTTCGCTGCACGGCACATCGGCCTCCAGGCGGGCAGCCTGCTCGCACGGTGGCGCCTGGTCTCGCTCGGTGCCGCGGCCGTGGCCACCTACCCCCTGGCCTTCTACAGCTCGATGCACCTCTCCGGCGTAGCGGTGGGAACCGTCGTCTCCATCGGCTCGGCCCCCGTGGCGGCAGCGCTCATCGAACGCTTCGCGGACAGGAAACCGCTGAGCCGGCAATGGATTCTTGGGGCCCTGCTGGGAGTCGGCGGCGCCGCATTGCTCTCCTTTGCCGGGCATGCCCCCGCAGCGTCATCACCGGTTCCAGCTGCTCCGGCTGCTGCGGGGGAGGCCACGGCTTGGAGTTCGACGGCGGGAATCCTCCTTGGGCTGCTGGCCGGCGCCACCTATGCCCTGTATTCCTGGGCGGCGCACCGCATGACCGGTCACGGTGTTACCCCCAGGGCCGCCATGGGCAGCATTTTCGGGCTGGGCGGACTCCTCCTGATGCCTGTCCTCGCGGTGACGGGCGGCCCGCTGCTGCAGTCCTGGGGCAACGCGGGCGTGGGGGCCTACATGGCTGTGGTGCCGATGTTCGCAGGGTATGTCCTCTTCGGCTGGGGCCTGGCCCGCGTGGGGGCGAGCACGGCCACCAGCCTCTCCCTGCTGGAGACCGTGGTGGCTGCTGTCCTGGCCGTGCTGGTGGTGGGTGAAAGGCTCCCGGCGCTCGGCTGGCTTGGCGCCGCCGTCGTCCTGGCCAGCTTGTTCATCCTGACCCCACGCACCCGCGCACTGGCCCCCGCAACGGCATCATCACCCGCAGCGGCACAGTCACGGGCAACAGAACGGCCTGTTGCGGAATCAGCCGGTGTGCTGCCGACCCGCGCTCCGGGCCAGTACCGTGGGGCCGAGCAGCAGGCAGGCGCCCAGCCCCAGCAGCAGAATCCCTAGCACCACCGCGCCCGGGGCAGGGACCCCGGCCCCTGCAAAGACGAGCACCACGCCGATCAGGGCCGCCAGGATCCCCGGGAACAGGCCTGCGGGGAAACGCCGCGCGGGATAGCCGGACAGCAGTTCCATGGCCAGGTGGGGATCGTCCGCGATCAGCCCCAGTTCGAGCTCCTTGAGCAGGCGTCGCTCCTCATCGGACATTGGCATGGCGGGCCCCTGTTTTCCCTGGGAGGCGGTAACGGTATCGACCGTAGGAGCCTTCTACCGGTTAGTCAATAGGTGCAGCGGCCCGGCACTGCCCTCACTCCAGGACGTCGTAACGCAGCTCATCGCCCGTTACCCGTACGCCTCTGGTGGGAACGTGCGGAACTGCCTTGGCCGGCGGCATCAGGTGTTCAACGGGCAGGCCGGCCAGCAGGACGCAATGGTCCGCGATGAGGCGGCGGTGGCAGCGCCACCACAGGGTTTCGCTGCACATGATTGCGGTGGTTGCCGCCTGGGAGCCTGCCACCAGTTCTGCGGCTGCCGCCAGGAAGTCTTCACTGCGCATATAGCCTGCGTAGGCGCGGAACGACTCGTTGCGGAGGGCCGTATCCGGAGAGTCCGGGAGCAGCTTGCGGAACCCGCCCAACCGCTTCTCCCAGCGGTAGTCGATGCCCGCCTCCGGAAGCCACAGGGCCAAACGGTCCTTGCCGAAATGCGGGTACTTGCGGCTGCCCGGGCCGATCCGGACATCCACCAGGGACGTCACTCCGGCGCTGCGGAGCAGCCCGGCGAAGTCCTCCTCGGACGCGGTGCCGTGACCTACGGTGAACAGGGCCTTCATCGAAGCCATGATAGGCACGTGGGCGGGGTGGCCCGCAGAAGCCGGCTACCGTCGTCGTAATTCGGCGAACTCGATGGACGGCACGATGGCGCCCGCATCCCGCTCCACGAAGTTGGTGCCCGGGGGCACCAGGTCGTCGATGGCGTCCAGTACTGTCTCGCCCAGCTGGACGTCGGCTGCGCGAAGGTACGCCTGGAGGTGTTCCTCGCTGCGGGGGCCGATGATCACGCTGCTGATGGCGGGGTGGGTCAGGGCGAACCCCACCGCCAGGTCCACCAGGGACAGCTCCAGCTTGTCCGCCAGGCGGGCCAAGGAGTCTGCGGCGAGCAGCTTCCGCTCGCTGGACGGTCCGGACAGGTCGTACCGGCCGGGAAGCGTATGGACGCGGGTGGGCGGCTTGCCCGATTCCAGCACGAAACTGCCGGAAAGCCAGCCGCCCGCCAGGGGCCCGTACGCAAGGACACCCAGGCCGTACTGTTGGGCAATCGGCAGCACGTCGCGTTCATTGCCGCGGACCAGCATGGAATACGGGACCTGGTTGCCCACCGGCGGGATCAGGTGGTTGGTGGTGGCCAGCCATTGTGCCTCCACCAGCTGCGCCGGCGTGAACACCGAGGTGCCGTAGTACAGGATCTTGCCCTGGCGGATGAGGTCGTTCAGGGTGGTGATGGTTTCCAGGACGTCGGTGTTGTAGTCCGGCCGATGGGCCTGGTAGAGGTCGATCCGGTCCGTCTGCAGCCGGCGGAGGCTGCCCTCCACAGCCTGCATGATCCAGCGCCGGGAGTTCCCGGAATGCGCGGGGTTGCGGCTCATCTGGCCGTGAAACTTGGTGGCCAGGAAGACGTCGTCCCGGCGTCCCCGGAGTGCGCGGCCTACCACCTGCTCCGATTCGCCCTGCGAGTAGACATCGGCGGTATCAACCGCGGTGATGCCGGCGTCCAGGGCCGCGTGGATGATGCGGATGCTCTCGTCGGCCCCGGTGGGTGCACCCTGGCCGTTGCCGGTCCCCTCACCGAAATTCATGGTCCCAAGGGTGAGGGGACTGATGGGGGTTCCCGACCGTCCAAACACCCGCAGTTCGCTCAGGCTCATCTCCGGTCTCCTCCATTCAGTTGCCGTCCCCTGGATCGTCACGACGCTACACAGATCAGGCAGGCGGCCGCAGATTTCCGTTTTAGTCCTTCTCTTTTCGTCGCATGGAGTAACCGGGGCAGCGGGGATGACGTTTTGTGGCGCACAAAGGAGGAGGGAACAACGCCTATATTGAGGGCATGGGCATCCTCAGCAGCGATGAACAGTTCGTCCAGTTGCACGACCTCATTATCGGCAGCAGCAACGTGGCCGACTTCCTGTCCGAGCTTTCCGCTGTTGCCGCGTCAGCGCTCAGCGATGCAGCGGGCGTCTTCATCGAATGCGGGGTCACGCTCCGCCGCCGCAAACGCAGCGCCACCATTGCCGGCAGCAGCGAACGGGCCGTCGTGCTGGACAAGCTGGAACAGGCCCTCGGGGAAGGGCCGTGCATCGCCTCCCTGGACGCAATGAAGCCCATGGTCCTGTCCGACGTCCACACCGATACCCGCTGGCCTGAATACCAGAAGGTGCTGGCCGACAACGGCTGCCGCAGCGTGCTGGGCGTGCCTTTGGCGCTCGACCGGAACCAGGCGGCCGCGTTGAACTTCTTCGCCGCGGAGCCCGACGTCTTTGCCCCCAATGTCATCCGCACGGCGGAGGGGTTTGCGGACCTTGCCGGCCGGGCGCTTCGACTGGCCCTGCGGATCGCGGACGCCCAGAACCTGGCGGACGACTTGAAGGCCGCGATGGCGAACCGCACCGCGATCGACCTTGCGTGCGGGGTGATCATGGCGCAGAACCGGTGTACCCAGGATGAAGCCATGGCCCTGCTCACCAAGGCATCCAGCCACCGGAACCAGAAGCTGCGGGACCTGGCCGCTGAAGTCCTTGGCAGGGTGAGTACCGGGCCGGTGACGACGCACTTCGATCCGTAGGCAGCCCGGATCCACTCCCTATAAACCGGTCTTGACCCGCTTGTATGCCGCCTGGGTTTCGCCTCCGCGCCGCGCTGCAATAATCTGAACCAACGGTTGTGCACGGGGGTGTGAGCGCCCGGCACGACAGGCAGCACTGTAAGTTCCGGGACCATCACAGACGAGGCGGACGCCCATGACGGCTTCAGACCAGCAGCACGCAGCACGGCCAACGACGCCCGCAGACCCTCCAGCCGCGGCGCCAGGGCCGGTGGATCCGCACCTGCTGCAGCAACTGGCCGACGCGCACGGCGTGGGCACGTCCTTCCAGGGCTGGGACGGCCTTCCGCACTCCGTTGCCGAACCGACGCTGATCAAAGTGCTGGCGGCGCTGGGAGTCGAGGCCCACACCAACCAGCACATCGAGGCCGCCCTGGCCGAGGTGGAACTGGCGCCCTGGCGGCGGATGCTGCCACCCGCCGTCGTCATCAAGCAGGGCGAACCGGCGCAGGTTCCGGTCCACGTGCGGGACGGTGCCACAGCCAGCCTCACCATCAACCTTGAAGGGGGAGCCGGATCCAGGGAGGCGCTCCAGCAGGACATCTGGATCCAGCCCCGGGAGGTCGACGGCGTCTCCACCGGACGTGCCACGTTCTCCCTGCCCGAGGACCTGCCGTTGGGCTGGCACACCCTGCATGCGGAGGCAGAGGGCGCCACGGCCAGTGCCGTCCTGGTGGTCACGCCCGCCCGGCTAACGACGGCAAAACCTTTGGAGGAACGCCGCGGCTGGGGGCTGGCCACGCAACTGTATTCGGTCCGGTCCAAGCGGTCATGGGGCATCGGCGACTTTGCGGACCTGGCGGACCTGGCGGCCATCAGCGGTGCGCGCGGGGCCGATTATGTGCTGGTCAACCCGCTGCACGCGGCGGAGCCCGTCCCGCCCGTCCAGCCCTCGCCCTATTCGCCGTCCACCCGCCGGTTCTTCAACCCGCTGTACATCCGCATCGAGGCCATCCCCGAACTGGCGTACCTCCGGCCCCGGAAACGGGCGGCGCTGGAAAAGCTGCACGAGGAAGTGGCCGGCCTGAACCGGGACGCTGCGCGGTTGGACCGGGACGCTGTCTATGCGGCCAAGCTGCAGGCACTGGAGATGCTGTACCACACGCGGCGTTCGCCCTCCCGGCAAGCCGCCTTCGAGGAGTTCTGCCGCATCTCCGGCAGCGGGCTGGATGATTTTGCGCTTTGGTCCGCCATCCGCGAGGACCTGGCGCCCGGTGATCCGTTGTGGGCGGATCCGGCGTGCGCCATCGGAACACCTGAGGCGGAGTCGCTGCGGGAGAAGCTGGCGGACCGGATCGGGTTCCACCGCTGGCTGCAGTGGATCTGCGATGAGCAACTGGAAAACGCCCAGCAGGTGGCGCTCCGCTCCGGCATGCGGCTGGGCGTGGTGCACGACCTTGCAGTCGGCGTGGACCACAACAGTGCCGACGCGTGGACGCTGGGCCGTGTGCTGGCCCCGAACACCAGCGTGGGCGCGCCGCCGGACATGTACAACCAGCAGGGCCAGGACTGGGGCCAGCCGCCATGGCACCCGGCCCGCCTGGCCGAGGCCGGTTACGAACCGTTCCGCAACATGCTGGCGAACGTGCTCCGGCACGCCGGCGGCATCCGCGTGGACCACATCCTGGGCCTGTTCCGGCTGTGGTGGATTCCCATGGGGAACGCGCCCGGGGACGGTGCCTATGTCCGGTACGACCACGAGGCATTGATCGGCATCCTGGCCCTTGAGGCGCACCGCGCCGGGGCCGTGGTGATCGGAGAGGACCTGGGCACCTTCGAACCCTGGGTGCGTGACTACCTCGCGGCCCGCGGCATCCTGGGTACGTCCATCCTCTGGTTTGAGTACGACGGCGAGTCGCCCCTTGCGCCGGAAAAGTACCGTACGCAGGCGCTCGCAAGCGTAAACACCCATGACCTTCCGCCCACGGCAGGCTACCTTGCAGGGGACCACGTGGGGCTGCGGAGCCGGCTGGGACTGCTGGAGCGGTCTGAGGAGGAAGAACGGGCCGAGCACAACGCGTCGCTGGAGAAGATGTTTGCCCTGCTGCGCGAACGCGGGTACCTCTCCGAGGGGGCAGCCGGCGGAGCCGGTGCGCAGTCGGCGGAGGAGCACACCATCGAGGCGCTGCACCTCCTGCTGGCCCAGGCACCGTCTGTACTGCTCGGTGTGGCACTGGTGGACGCGGTGGGGGAGCGGCGGGTGCAGAACCAGCCCGGAACAACGGAAGCCCTGTATCCAAACTGGCAGGTTCCGCTGGGCGGCCCGGACGGCAGGCCGGTTTACCTGGACGACCTCCCCGGCAATAAGCGCTTCAACGCACTGCTCGCTGCCGTGGAGGGATCCCTACACGGGTCCTGACTGGCTGGTTAACCACCATGGCCCCGCCGCTTCCGTAAGCGGCGGGGCCATGGTGGTTGTTCCGCTGAACTAGCGTGCGGTGATCACGTGGGTGAAGTGGTCGTAGCGGAAGGTGACCGGGCCGCCGTCGTGCTCAAACACGATGTTGGCTCCGGGCGTTGCCCCGCCGGCCCCGTAGCTGACGTCCCATGACTTGTTGAGGGCCGCCTTGAACTCGTAGCTCCCTGCCGGCAGGTCAGGCACGGTGAGCTTCCAGACGAGGTCTGCCGGGTCCAGGACCAGCTGGGCCCGCTGGCAGGCCGGCTCCCAGTCGGTGGCGCAGTCCAGCTCGCTGTCCATGCTTCCGGCCGCCGCCACGGCGGACGGCTGCTGCGACGCGTAGACGGCGCTGAGCAGGTGCGTGCTGTTGTCGTAGCGGAAGGTGACCGGTCCGCCGGGGTGGTCCAGCACGATGTTCTGGCCATTCAGCTGGCCGTCGGAACCGTAGTTTTCGTCCCAGCCGCCGTTGAGCGCGGCCTTGTATTCGTACTTCCCGGCCGGCAGTTCCGCGGTCAGCCGCCAGATGCGGTCCGCCGGGTCCAGGACCATCTTTGCCTGCGGGCAGGCCGGATCCCACTGCGCGGTGCAGCCCATGGCCTGGTTCAGTGATCCGGCCACCGTGACCGAGTCGGGCTGCGGCGCCTGGCCTACCGTGACGGTCCTGGTGCCGCTGGTGACGCTGAAGCCCGTGCCGGCCATGACGGCCCGGTACTGGACCTTCGTGCCGTCAGCCAGCGTGGAGACATCATCGGTTGCCGAGTACACGGGCGACGACGAGTCGGTCCCCACCGCCGTCCAGTCTCCGCCGTTCACGCTGCGCTCAAAGGACACCACGTGGCTGGCCTTCTCCGGATCGGCGGTGGCGCTCAGCTCCACCTTTCCTTCCACGCTGCTGCCTTCGGCTGGCTTCTGCAGGGTCAGCACTGGCGCGGGGACGCTTGCTTGACGGCTCTGGCTGGTGGCGGTGTGGCCGCCATTGTCCAGCACGGTGGCGCGGTACTCCAGGGGTGTGCCGGCGTCCAGGGCCGCGACGTCGTGGAACACCTGGTACGGGGCGGTGTCGTCCGTGCCGATCGGCTGCCACTGGCCGCCTGCCGTTCGGGCCTCGAAGGTGACCTCGTAGAACGAAGTACCGTCGACGTCGGCCGTCACGTTGATGCGCCCGTTGTCGCTTGGGGCTGCGGCCGGCTGTTGCAGGGCGACGGCGGGTGCAGCCTTTGAGTGCGGGATCCGCCCCGAGGATTCGTAGACGACGGCGGAAAGCGGCGGCACGGTGACCGTCAGCTTGGCGTCCTCCGAGGTTTTGGCCTCGTCGGCCCCTTCGCCGTAAATGCGCGTGTAGCTGCGCTTGGCAATGTAGGTGGGGATTTCGGCCGTCTGCGGCTGGGCGCTGTTGTTCAGGGCCACCACGTATTCGCGCTGGTCCTGGGCGTCCGTGCGGGAGAAGGCGTAGATGCCTGGGCCGTCCGAGGCGTAGCGGTGCTGGTGGGCGCCGTTCCGCAGTGCCGGGTGCTCCTTGGTGAGGGCGGCCAGGTCGCGGATCTTCGCATACAGCGGATGGCCAGGGTTGAAGTTGTCCGTGGCGTGGGTGGCATCCGTGCCCAACAGGTCGTCGTGGAGGTAGTCCGGGACCTTGCTTGCGAAGAGTGTCTGGCGGGCGTCCTGGTCGCCGCCGGGGCCGGTGAATCCCTGTTCGTCGCCGTAGTACACCACCGGGTTGCCGCGGGAGAAGTACATCAGCTCGTGGGCCAGTTCGTCGCGGGCCACCTTCTCGGCATCGCTGGCGGCCGGGTTGTCCTGGCTGATGAAACTGCCGATGCGGCCCATGTCGTGGTTGCCCAGGAAGGTTGGCAGTTCGTAGACGTTGGAGTCGGCGTCGGTGTACCAGTCGTCCCCGGCGAAGAAGGTTTGCAGGGCCTTGGCGTCCTGGCCCTTGGACGCGAAGTTGCGGGCCGCATCCTGGAAGGGGAAGTCCAGGACTGCCTGCATCTTGTTGCGGGTAGTGAACTGGGACGTGAAGCTCTTGGTGGTGTCGAAGACCTCGCCGAACATGAAGAACTCGTCCTTGCCGTGCTCTTTGGCGTAGTTGAGGACGTTGGGGCCGAATTCCTGCCAGAACTCGTTGTTGACATGCTTCATGGTGTCGATCCGGAAGCCGTCCACGCCGAAGTCGCCGATCCAGGACTTGTAGATGTCCTCCATGCCGTGCACCACTTTGGGGTTTTCGGTGAACAGGTCATCGAGGCCGAAGAAGTCACCGTACATGGAGTCCTCGCCGGTAAAGGTGGTGTCGCCCCGGTTGTGGTACAGCGTGGGGTCGTTCAGCCAGGCCGGCACTTTGAGGTTTTCTTCGCCGGGTGTCAGGACGGGTTTGTAAGGGAATGAAGTGTTCGCGTCCAACTGGGGGAAGGTCCCGGTGCCGGCGTAGTCGCGGTCATCGAAGGGTTCGCCCGAGGCCGTCTTGTACGGGACGGCGTCCTTGGAGACGTAGCCTTTGCGGTCGCCCTCCTGGTAGCCGATGACGTCAGCCGTGTGGTTGGTGATGATGTCGAAGTACACCTTCATGCCGCGGGCGTGGGCCTCGTCAATCAGGGCCTTGAGTTCGCCATTGGTGCCCAGGTGCGGATCGATCTGGGTGAAGTCGGTGACCCAGTAACCGTGGTAACCGGCTGACTTGTCTTCCGGCTGGACTGCCTTGTTCTTAAAGCTGGGGGTCAGCCAGATCGACGTGGTGCCCAGGCCTTGGATGTAGTCGATCTTGTTTCGGAGGCCGGCCAGGTCGCCGCCGTTGTAGAAGCCTTTCTTTGTGGGATCGAAGCCGGAGACCATGGGATCGGGGCCAAGGCCGCCTTGGTCGTTGGCCGTGCTGCCGTTGCTGAACCGGTCCGCCATGACGAAGTAGAAGTTTTCATCCGTCACGGGACCGCGCAGCGAATGCAGGGCGGGCGCGGATCCCTGGTTCCTGCTGCCCGGGTCGTTGGACCCTGGACCGTTGGGGGCGGCCTGCGCCGGGAGGACTGCTGCGGAGACTGCGACGGCGGCCGCCAGGAGGCCGGCGGCGGACCGGCCAGCAACGCGTTTCCGGGTTGGCCGGGTGGTTGGAGGGTGCGGTGTCCCTGCCGGACCTGCCGGCAGGTGGGCGCGTGGGGGCGCGCCGGGAGGGGTGCGGAATAACAAGGGTGAGACCTTCCTGGGAAGCAGCGCTGCTGTACAGGCTTGCCGTTGACATGGGGATGCGGCAGGAGGGTTCGAAGAACAGCATGCTGTCTTGTGAACCAAGTCACAACTGTAAGCGCTTGCACTGAATTACTCCAGTGTTTAGGGAACGCGCTGGCGCGGGAAGCTTCCGCGGGGACCTGAAGTGCTAGCCGGCGGCTATCAGTGCGGTGGGCGACGCGGCATGCAGGTTGTGCAGCACCGGTCCGGGAAGGCCGGTGATGGGATCCAGCTCAAAGGTCGCGATGTTGTGTGATCGTTCGTGCGCCACGTGGAGCCAGTTTCCGCGGACAAGGTGGTGGCGCGGCCAGTTCCCGCCGCTGTCAAAGTCCTTGACGGGGATCAGTTCGGTGCCATCCCCGGCAACCTCCAGGACGCTGATGAGGTTGGAGCCGCGCACGCCGGCATAGGCGAAGTTTCCTTGCGGGCCCAGGCAGATCTCGGCGGCGGAGTCCCCTTGCTGGCTTCCGCCCGCCGTCGCAGGTCCGCGGAAGACCAGCTCGTAGGTGCCGGCCTCGGGACGGACCACGAAGACTTCCACGGAGTACTCCGCCACGATGAAGACGTTCCCGTTCGGGTGCTCCACCAGGTGGCGCGGGCCGCAGCCGAAGGGGAGGACCACCTCGTGGTCCGCCACCAGCCCTGCACCCGCCTGGTAGGTCCAGATGCGGAGGGTGTCATGGCCCAGATCTGTGGTCATCACCCGGCCGTCCCGCAGCATCAGGCTCGCGTGGGCGCGGCTTTGCCTCGGGCTGCCGGGAGAAAGGGCAGCGTGGGGATCAACCGACGGTGCGGCCGGGAACCGCCCGGCCATGCCGCCGTCGGAACCCAGCTCGTAGAGCAGAACCTGCCCGTCGCCCCAGCACGCGGCAGTGACAAAGCGGCCGTGCGGGTCAACGGCAACATGGCAGGTGGCCTCGCCGGCCGGTTGTGGTTCCCCGTAGGGTTCCAGGGCGGCTTCGCCGTGCCGGCGGTATGCCCGGACTTTCCTGCGCTGCTCAGCCGCCGCGTACACCACCGGCAGGGTTGGGTGTGCAGCAACGAACGACGGCGATTGCGCTTCGACGGCCGTTCCCAACCATTCCAGGCTGCCGTCCTGGTGCTCGCGGACGGCGCCGATGCCGTCCGCGCGGCCGCCGCCGTCGGGGGTGTACGCGCCGATCCACAGGATGTTGGTGGCTGCATTGTTGTTGGCTGCGCCGTTGGTCATGGTCCAATCCTGCCAAGGTTTCGCCGCTATTCCCGTACCCCGGGCCGCCGATTAGCATGGGATTTTCGGCAGTGGCAGAAGGGAGACGGGCGCGGTCATGGCTGCATGGATGTCGATTGTCCACACCCGACGCCCTTCTGGGGCTTGGGCCTAGCCCGCGTGGAGGTGCCCGTGGGCTGGCCGGAGGGCGCTGCCCAGCCTCCTCCCGGACTGCGCGCTGTTCACGGCCGGTCCCCGTTGTTGGGCTTCGGCCGGATCGTTTCCCTGTTGCGTGCTGCCGGTTGTGTTTTCGCCGAAGACGAGGCCCGGCTCCTGCTCGCTGAGGGCGCTGGCCCCGAGGAACTTTCACGCAGTGTCCAGCGCCGTATGGAGGGTGTTCCCCTGGAGCCCATCCTGGGCTGGGCTGAGTTTGCCGGTGGCCGCGTTGTGGTTGAGCCCGGCGTTTTCGTGCCACGGCGCCGCACGGAACTGCTGGTCAATGAGGCCTTGGTTCTGCTGACGGACGGAGCACTGCCTGCGCCGCCGGTTGTGGTTGACCTGTGCTGCGGGTCCGGGGCCGTGGGAGCTGCAATTCTTCGCCGTGCCCCCCAGGTGGAGCTGCATGCAGCGGATATCGAGCCCGCTGCCGTAAGGTGCGCCCGGCGGAACCTGGATCCCCTGGGCGGCCATGTTCATGCGGGTGACCTGTTCGCAGCCCTCCCGCCGGCGCTGCACGGGCGGGTCGGGGTGCTCGCCGTCAACGCGCCGTATGTCCCTACGGAAGCAATTCGAACCATGCCTCCGGAAGCGCGCCTTTACGAACCTGTTGCCTCGCTCGACGGAGGCCCTGACGGCCTGGACTTCCACCGACGGGTCGCCGCCGGGGCCGTTCACTGGCTGGTTCCCCACGGCCGCCTACTCATCGAAACCAGTGACCGGCAGTCGGCCGGCACCTCCAAAATCCTGGCCGCAGCGGGGTTCACCGTCCGCACCGTGCGGTCGGAAGAGCTGGATGGGACGGTGGTCGTGGGACAGTACGAGTCCCAAAACCCCTAAGTGGAAAACCTGGCTGTGGTTTAAGCGCTGCCGGGGTTTAAGCACTGCCGGCCGCCGCGTCCCCCAAGGATCGCGACGGCCGGCAAGGCGATTCAGTTGTAACACAAAGGCGTGCCACGCCCATGTCACGCGGCGGCCCGTGCGTAATGAACGGTGCCGCTGCGGCAATCAGGACTTCGTGCCGGTCCCATCGGAGGTACCAAGGTTGGTGGTCTCCGGGTGGGTGCTGTGGGCTGGGATGTGGTCCCCGCCCAGGGCACCGGCGTCGCCGGCCCCGGAAGTGCCGGTGGAAGTACCAGCGGCAGCAGCAGTAGAGGGTCCTGAGGCCTGGCTGCCACCGGATGCGCCGTCACGGTGCATCGCAGAGCCAATCACGGTGCCTGCCCTGCGTGCGGCTTCCCCAAGCTGGTCTGCCACTTCAGGCGCCTTTTCCTTGATGGTTTCCGTCGCCACGGACACTTTGTCCTGGACCGGCTTGCTGTCCCAGATGCCGGCCGCGCGGGCCTTCAGCTTGTCGTAAGCCGCACGGCCTGACCGCGAACCGAGGACGTATCCCACGGCAACGCCTACACCCAAAAGAAGCTTGTTTTTCACGATGAACTCCTGCTCTGCGAGAAGGTTGTCAGTCCCGGCCGGGGCAGCGGGCGCCCGTGGCCGGGGAAAATGAAAGCCGGCCTGGGGATGATGTCCCCAGGCCGGCTTCCTGGCTTGCCCGTGCAGTTATCCGCGGGCGCTGCGCTTGGTGACCATGCCGTAAATGGCAAGGACGATCAGCGAGCCGACGATCGCCAGCAGCCACGTCTGGATCGAGAAGAACTCCTGCAGTCCACTGCCGAAGATCATCCCGCCCAGCCAGCCACCGAGGAATGCGCCAACGACGCCCAGGATCAGAGTGATGACCCAGCCGCCACCCTGCCTGCCCGGGAGGATCGCCTTAGCGATCGCACCAGCAATAAGTCCGAGAATCAGAAATGCAATAAATCCCATTTGAAGCTCTCTTCCTAAGTAAAGGAGGCCTCCAGGTTCCGGAGGCACTTCATCCTTCTGGCTCAATAGTAATCATGCTTACTATCTATTTGCCAACCCCGTTTTTGGAAAAGAGTGCAGTTCAGGCTGGTTTCAGTGTCCTGTTTTGTCCGAGTCGTTGCCTGATCCGGGACCTTCGTCAAGGATCGATAATTCCGCTAGATCCTGCGGGTCCAGGGCGAAATCAAACACGTCCAGGTTCTCCGCCATCCGGTCCGGCGAAGCGGTCTTCGGAATCGTTACCAATCCGTTTTGTATGTGCCACCGAAGGACGAGTTGGCCAGGGGTTTTCCCATGCTTTTCCGCCAGTTGGGAAAGGACGGGAGCGCCCAACAAACCCGCTCCCGAGCCGCCCAGCGGACTATAGGACTCAGTAATAATGCCATGCCGGCTATGGAATTCCCGCTCGGCGGACCGCGTGATGGCCGGGCTGAGTTGGATTTGGTTTACCGCCGGCACTACGTCAGTCTCCGCCATCAGCCGTTCGAGGTGCGCTGGCTTGAAGTTGGACACTCCGATGGACCGGACTTTTCCCTCCGCCTGCAGCCGTTCAAAGGTCTGCCACGTGGAGACGTACTGGTCCCTGCCGGGCAGGGGCCAGTGGATCAGCAGCAGGTCCACGTAATCAAGCCCAAGACGCGCCAGCGACCCCTCGAGGCCGGCTACGGCACGGTCGTGGCCCTGGAATTCGCCGTCCAGCTTGGTGGTGATGAAGAGCTCACTGCGGTCCGCGCCGCTGGCCCTGATGCCGTTGCCCACACCGCGTTCGTTGCCGTACTTCACGGCGGTGTCGATATGCCGGTACCCGGCTTCCACGGCCTGTACGACGGCGGCGCCCGCCTGTTCGTCGTCCAGCGGCCAGGTGCCAAGCCCCAGCTGCGGAATCCTGTTGCCGTCATTGAGTTCGATGAGCGGTGCAAGTGTCATGCGATCAGTCTGCCCCCTCCCGGCCGTCCCGGCTCCAAGTGCCCGCGATTCGGGACGGCCCGGAGGGTACTGCCGGCGGCCTAGGCCGGTTCCTCCGCCAGTTTCCGCTTCAGGATCTTTCCACTGGGTCCCAGCGGGAGCTCGGAGAGTATCTTGACCACGCGCGGATACTTGTAGGCCGCAAGCTGGGAGCTGGCGAAGTCCATCAGCTCGGTCTCGGTGACACTGGCCCCGGCGTCCAGCACGATGGCGGCCGCGATCTCCTGGCCGTGGACATCGTGCGGGATGCCGTAAACGGCGGCACTGACAACTGCAGGGTGTGTCAGCAGGACTTCCTCCACCTCCCGCGGATACACGTTGTAGCCGTTGCGGATGATCATGTCCTTCTTGCGGTCCACGATGGTGAGGTAACCGTCGTCGTCCTTTGTGCCAAGGTCCCCGCTGCGGAACCAGCCATCCACCACGGCCTCGGCGGTGGCCTCAGGCCGGTTGAGGTAGCCCTTCATCAGCAGGTGTCCGCGGATCACCAGCTCGCCGAGTTCCCCGTTGGGCAGCAGCTCGATCCGCTCCGTCACCTCAGGGCGGGCGATTTCGATATCCACACCCCAGATCGGGATACCGATGGTGCCGGGCCGTGGCTGCATGCCCACGTGGTTGAAGGCCGCCACGGGGGACGTCTCGGTCAGGCCGTAGCCCTCATGGATCTCCACGCCGAAGACGTCGCGGAACCGGTCCATCACTGCCAGTGGAAGTGAGGCTCCGCCGGAGATGCCGTAGCGCAGGGCCGCCGGCCGGTCCGGCACGGTCTTGGCGGCTTCCAGGAGCGCCACGTACATGGTGGGGACGCCCAGGAAGATGTTCACGTCGTGCTTCGCCAGCAGCTTCAAGGCGTCCGGGCCGGTGAACCGGGGCATGAGGACGATGGTGGCCCCGGCGCGCAGGCCCGTGTTCAACACCACCGTCTGGCCGAAGGTGTGGAAGAGCGGCAGGCCGCCGAACAGGACGTCACCGGGCCGGAAGTCCATCACGCTGGTCAGCAGGACGCTGGTTTGTTCCACCAGGGCGAAGTGGCTGCCCAGTGCGCCCTTGGGCTTGCCGGTGGTGCCTGAGGTGTACAGGATGGTGGCCGTGTCCGATGGGCGGCAGGGTTCGTACGTCCGGATCGGCTCCGCGGCGGCCGCCTCCGCTTCCAGCCGTGGAAACCCGCCGTCGTCGGGCGCCATGACCGTCAGCACATCGACCCCGCTGGCTGAAGCACCGGCAGCGCCTTCCGTGAGCAGGGGAGCAGCGCAGATGAGCAGCCGGGCGCCGCTGTCCTGCAGGACGTACTCGATCTCGCGCGCCTTGAGCAGGGCGTGGACCGGGACAACGATGGCGCCCAGCGACAGGATGGCGTAGTACACCCGGGCGAAGTCCGGGACGTTGGGGATCAGGACGGCGACGGCGTCTCCCGGCCCGATTCCCCGCGCCCGCAGTGCACCGGCATAGCCGCGGGTTTGGCTCCACAGGTCGGCGTAGCTGACCTGGTCCTCGCCGACAACGAGGGCGATGCTGTCAGGATTCCTCTTGGCTGATTCTGCCAGGACGGCAGCGACGGAGATGGTGGCGAAGCCGTCAGCGGAGTTTGTGTTGGTCATGGCCTGCTTCTTTGTTGGGATGGGTCACGCTGTGAGGATCAGGGCGTCGCCCTGGCCGCCGCCCCCGCAGAGGGCCACGACGCCGGTGCCTCCGCCGCGGCGTTTCAGCGCCAGTGCCTGGTGGAGCACCAGGCGTGCACCCGAGGCGCCCACGGGGTGGCCCAGTGCGATGGCGCCGCCTTCGGCGTTCACGGATTCGGTGTCGATGCCAAGATCGTTGGCGGACTGGATGAGGACCGAGGCGAAGGCCTCGTTGATTTCCACCAGGTCCAGCTCCTGCACGGTCAGCCCCTGGTCCTTGAGCGCGCGCTCGATGGCGCGGGCGGGCTGGGAATGCAGGGATCCGTCGGGGCCTGCGGTCTGGCCGTGGGCGCCGACCTCGGCAATCCACTCCAGGCCTGCCGCTTCCGCGGCTGCCTTGCTGGCAATGACCAGCGCCGCTGCGCCGTCGGAAAGGGGCGACGACGACCCCGCCGTGATGGTGGCACTCTCCGCCTTGGAGAACGCCGGGCGGAGCTGCGCCAGGGATTCCGCGGTGGTGTCCGGACGGATGCCTTCGTCGTGTTCAAGGGTCACGGCAGGTCCCTTGCGCTGCGGTATCTCGATCGGAGCGATCTCCTCGGCCATGATCCCGGCGGCGCGGGCGGCTTCGGCGCGCTGGTGGGAGCGGGCCGCGACGGCATCCTGCTCTTCGCGCGTGATGCCGCGTTCGGCGTTTCCCGAGTCGGTGGCCTCACCCATGAGCTTCTTGCTCACCGGGTCCTGCAGCCCGTCATGGTTCAGGGAGTCCAGCATGGGCGCATCACCGATGACGACGCCGGCGCGCAGCCCGGGGACCAGGTGCGGTGCGTTGGTCATCGATTCCTGGCCGGCGGCCACAATGAAGTCGGCTTCCCCTGTGCGGATCATCCGGGCGGCGTCGATCACTGCCGTCAGGCCGGACAGGCAGAGCTTGTTGATGGTGATGGTGGGGACGTCCCAGCCGATTCCGGCGGCCAGGCTGGCCTGCCGTGCGGGGCCCTGGCCGGCGCCGGCTTGAATGACCTGGCCGACAATGACGGCGCCGATCTGCTCTGGCGCCACGCCGGTGCGTTCCAGCGCGGCGCGGATGGCGTGGGCGCCGAGTTCGCTGGAGGAAAAGGGCGTGAGTCCGCCGCGGAACCTGCCGAACGGGGTGCGGGCGCCGCCCAGGATGACGGGGATGTTGGCGTTCTGGTTCAAGAACAGTCCTTTCAGGGGATGATGGGCAACCAAAGCCGAAGGGCAGGGCTCAGGCGAAGGCGGAGGTGCCGGTGATGCCGCGGCCGATGATGAGGGCCTGCATGGTTTCGGTGCCTTCGTAGGTGTGGATGGCTTCGATGTCCGCAAGGTGCCTGGCAACGCGGTTTTCCAGCAGGATGCCGTTGCCGCCCAGGAGGTCGCGGGCGTTGGAGGCGATGCCGCGTGCGGTGCGGGTGCAGGTGTACTTCACCAGGGATGCCTGCTCGGGCGTGAGCGTTCCGGCTTCATCAAGCCGGGTCATCTGCACCACCATCAGCTGCATGGTGGCCAGTTCACTGAGCATCCGGGCCAGGCGCTCCTGCACAATCTGGGACGCGGCCAGCGGCCGGCCGAACTGCTTGCGCTGTTTGGCGTACTGGACGGCCGTTTCGTAGCAGGCGGTGGCATGGCCGACGGCGGACCAGGCCACGCCCAACCGGGTCGCCAACAGCACCCGGGCCGTGTCCTTGAAGGTGCGTGCCCCCGGCAGGACGTTCTCCTCGGGGACGAAGACGTCCTCCAGGCGGATGTGGGCCTGCCAGATGGCGCGGAGGGCAAGTTTGCCTTCGATTTTGGTTGCGGTGTAGCCGGGGGAGTCCTGCGGAACCAGGTAGCCGTGGACCTGGCCGTCGTCGCCCCGGGCCCAGACGATGCTGACGCCGCCCACGGAGCCGTTGCCGATCCACTTCTTTTCGCCGTTGAGCAGGAACCCGCCGTCCGTGCGGGTTGCCGTGGTTTCCAGAGCCACCGAGTCGGACCCGTGCGTAGGCTCGGTGAGGGCGAACGCCGCGTATTCCGTGCCCCTGGCAATTGCCGGCAGCCAGCGTTCCTTCTGTGCCGCAGAGCCACATTCAGCCACGGAACGCAGTGCCAGGCCGCCCTGGACGGCAATCATCGTGGCCACGGAGCCGTCGCCCCGGCTGATTTCCATGTTCACCAGGCCGGCGGCCATGCTGCTCATCGGCGCGAAGCCCTTCACGGTGATGCCGTCGCGGAGCAGGTCCAGTTCGCCCAGGCGCTGGAGGAGGTGCAGCGGGTACTCGCCGCGTTCCCAGTAGCCGTCAATGACGGGCAGGACCTCGTCCTGGACAAAGCTGCGGGCCCGCTCCCAGTAGGCGCGGTCCTCGTCCCCGACGCCGGCCAGGATGGACGCCGGGTCCGTCCCGAGGGCCTCGGTCAGGACATATTCCGGCTCAACTGTTCCGGAGGGGAAGCCGGCGGGATCCCCGGTGCGGGTGGGCGCGGGGCTGGGCGACGTCGTCGTCATTGAAAGCATCCTTTGAATCAGCGGCGGCGGGAGGGCCGGGGCCTTGTGGCCTGGACCACACCCTCCAAGGATGCAATGAAACCCAGTTCCACGTCAAGAAACTGGGTATCAAGAGGCTGTAGTGGCGGGTTGGGGCTAGGGGAGGGCGTCCCGGACCGCCTGGGCGATTGCGTCCTTGTCGGCGGGGCCGGGGAAAACCGTAACGACGACGGTCGGCGCAGGTGGGGCGGCAGCGGCCGCGCCCAGGAGCGCAGGCCGGAACGTATCCGCCAAAGCATGGAGTTCGGCAGCCAGGGCGGTGGCCCGCTGCCGGTCGCCCGCCAGGGTGTCTCCGGCACTGGGAGCGGCCCGCAGCCACTCCCGCAGGAACGCGTTGTGCACCGCCACTACCGCTGCAGCGAAGGCGACGGCCTTGTATTCGCGCCGGTCGTTCCGGGGCAGCTTGTCGCTCAGGTAGTGCAGGAACGCCCGCTCGTACCGGTGCGAGGTCACCAGCTCCCGGTCCCTGAGGGCCGGGACTGCCTGCAACAGCCCGTACCGGGCGCGGGAGGTCTGGGGGTTCCGCAAGTGGTGGTCGAAAACCAGCAGCGCTGCGTCCGCCACTGCAGCCAGCGGCTCGAGCCTGGATTCGGCGAGCCTTTCGTTGACCTGGTGCAGGATCCGCTCGTGGTCGGCGAAGACGACGTCCTCCTTGGACCCGAACCTGCGGAAGAACGTGCTGCGGCTCATGCCCGAGGCTTCTGCGAGTTCCTCGACCGACGTTGTGTCGAAACCCTGCTTCGCCAGGAGGCCAATGGCTGCGGCAACGGGCCCGTCGGCAGGATGCCCATCGACGGGACGGTGGGAAGGGGGCGAAGTCATGCGCCGAAATGTAGCACAGCTGCCCTCCGGCAGCTGGCGCGCCGCTGGCCCGCCGCCGGCTGCGGCAGGCCAGCGTGCGGCCGGGGGTCAGGCGCCCTGCCGCGCCCAGCCGGTCAGCTTGTCGGAAAGCTGCATGTAAGCCTCGTTGACCTGCTGCAGCTCCGGGTGGCTGTCGTGCCACTCCACGATTTCCCGGGCACCGTCCGCGAACGGGATGGCGGCGGTGTAGTCCGGGACCAGTGACTTGATCTTGGTGTTGTCGAAGACCACCGAATGGGACCGGTCGCCCAGGAGGTTGGAACCCAGTTCCTGGTCGTGGGCGGCGATGGTTTCAGACGCCACATGGACCAGCTCCGGTTCCCGGACCCCGGCCGCCCTCGCGAAGAGCCGGTAGATCTGGTTCCAGGGCAGGTACTCGTCGGAGGTGATGGTATAGCTTTCACCCACCGCCTGCGGCCGGCCGAGCAGGCCGACGAACGCCTTGGCAAAGTCCTTGCTGTGCGTCAGCGTCCACAGCGAGGTGCCGTCTCCGTGGACCATGACCGGGAGGCCGTTGCGCATCCGGTGGATGTCCGTCCAGCCGCCCACCATGGCGATCTTGGTGCGGTCATAAGTGTGCGACGGCCGCACCACCGTCAATGGAAAGTCATCCTCCCGGTAGGCCCGGAACAGCAGCTCCTCGCACGCGATCTTGTCCCGGGAGTAATGCCAGAACGGATTCTTCAACGGCGTGGACTCGCGGATGGGCAGCCTGGTGGGCGGCTTCTGGTACGCGGAGGCCGAGCTGATGAAGACGTATTGACCTGTCCGCTCCCGGAACAACTCCATGCTGGTTTGGGCCTGGTCCGGAGTGTAGGAGATGAAGTCCGCCACGGCGTCGAACTCCCTCCCGCCCAGCACCTCCCTGACGGAGGCCGCATCGCGGACGTCTGCGTGCAGCACTTCGGTGCCGTCGGGGACAGGCCTGCCGGACTGCCCCCGGTTCAGGATGGTCAGCCGGTGGCCCAGCGCGGCGGCGCGTTCTGCCGCCGCCGCGCTGATGACCCCGGTGCCGCCGATGAAAAGGATGCTCCTGGGCGCCGCCGTATCCGCGGCGATTGTGCCTACCACGCGTAGTCTTCCGGCGCCGTGCGGTGTCCCGGGAAGATATCGTCAAGCCGCTTGAGTGCGTCGGCATCGAGGGAGACATCCAGCGCGCGGATTGCGGCATCCAGCTGTTCCTGGGTCCTGGGGCCCACGATCGGCGCGGTCACGGCAGGCTGATGGAGGAGCCATGCGAGGGCCACGTCGCCGGGTTCGTGGCCCAGTTCGTCCGCGAAATCCTCGTACTGGCGGATCTGGTCCTCGTGCTTCTTCAGCGTTTCCGCGGCCCGTCCCTCCGTGCGGCGGACTCCCTGGCGTTCCTTCTTCAGCACGCCGCCCAGCAGCCCGCCCTGCAGCGGCGACCAGGGAATGAGGCCCAGCCCGTACTGCTGTGCCGCCGGGATGACTTCCAGTTCCACCTGGCGCATGAACAGGTTGTAGATGGACTGCTCGCTGACCAGGCCCGTGTAGTTCCGGCGGCGTGCCGCTTCCTGCGCCTGGGCGATGTGCCAGCCGGCGAAGTTGCTGCTGCCCGAGTACAGGATCTTGCCCTGCTGTACGGCCACTTCGATGGCCTGCCAGATCTCGTCCCACGGAGTGTCCCGGTCGACGTGGTGGAACTGGTACACATCGATGTAGTCCGTCTGCAGTCGCTTGAGGCTGGCATCCAGCGCGCGGCGGATGTTCAGTGCGGAGAGCTTGGACTCGTTGGGCCGGTCCGTCATGGTGCCGTAAAGCTTGGTGGCCAGGACGGTGTGCTCCCGGCGCTCGCCGCCCTTTGCAAACCAGCGCCCGATGATCTCCTCGGTCCAGCCGCGGTGGTCGGCGCCCCCGTACACGTTGGCGGTGTCGAAGAAGTTGATGCCGGCTTCGTGGGCCGAGTCCATGATGCTGTGGGCATCCGCCTCCTCCGTCTGCGGCCCAAAGTTCATGGTGCCCAGGCAGAGGCGGGAGACTTTCAGGCCGGAGCGGCCCAGATGGGTGTACTGCATGGAAGATCCTTTCAACGGGTAGGCATGCCAACCGGTGGGTGGGCCGGCTGGAACCTACATCTGGGTGAAGGAGGCGACGGCGGGATCGGAGCCAATGCGCGCACCGGACTCCAGTGCGGTGATGGCGGACAGTTCGTCTTCGGACAGCTTCAGGGACGAAGCGGCGAAGTTTTCCCGGATGCGGCCAGGGTTCGCGGATTTGGGAATGACGATGTTGCCGTTGGCGAGGTGCCAGGCGAGCACCACCTGGGCGGTGCTGGCGTCGTGGGCGTTGGCGATTGCGGTGACTGCGTTCCCGTTGAGGTCACCGCCCTGCCCCAGCGGGCTGTACGCCTCCACGGCGATTCCCAGGCTCCGGCACTTGGCGGCAAGGTCCGCCTGCTGGTAGCTGGGGTGAAGCTCGATCTGGTTGACGGCGGGCACTGTTTCCGCGGATTCCAGCAGGGTGTCCAGATGGTCGGAGAGGAAGTTGGAGACGCCGATGGCGCGGATCTCCTTGTTTTCGTACAGCCGCTCCAATTCCTTCCATGCCTGGACGAAGAGGCCCTGCGAAGGAACCGGCCAGTGGATGAGGTAGAGGTCGATGAAGTCCAGGCCCAGGGCCTTGCGGCTGTTCTGGAACGCTTCCTGGGCCCGGCCCTGCTCGCCGTTGCGGAGCTTGGTGGTCACGAAAATTTCCTCGCGGGGGATCCCGGTAGCTGCGAGCGCTGCCCCTACCCCTGCCTCGTTGCGGTACGCGGCAGCGGTGTCGATGTGGCGGTAGCCCGCTTCCAGCGCATCCTCCACGGTCCGCTGGGTATCCTCCGGCGGGACCTGGAAAACGCCGAAGCCAAGCTGCGGAATGGTGACGCCGTTGTTGAGTGTCAGCTCTGACATGGATGTACTCCTTGGACGTATGGTGCTGAGGAATGAATGATGCCGGCTGCTCGACGAGTGGGGAACCAAAGTGAGAAATCGGTTTCCACCGGCTCACTCCTGAGCCTATGCACTTTCCGCCATCAAGTCAGCAGCCAAGGCTGATCCTGTTTTTCCTAGGACCGCCAGTCCTACCTTCGTTGTAGAGCCGGCCACGTCAACGCAGGCACAATGGTCTGCATGGGTCAAAGCGCCGAGTTCGGAAAATTCCTCAAAGCCATGCGGTCCCGGTTGAGCCCGGAGGTCGCCGGGACGGGGCCGAGTACGGGTGCCCGCAGGGTTCCGGGCCTGCGCCGGGAGGAAGTGGCGCGCCTGGCCGGGGTCAGCACCGATTACTACGTGCGGCTGGAGCAGGGCCGCAACATCCACCCGTCACGCACGGTCCTGGACGCCGTTGCCAGGGCCCTGCGGCTGGACAGCAGCGAGCACGCGCACATGCTGGACCTGCTCGAGAACTGCGCGGGTGCTCCCCGCGAACCGGGTGCCAATGCAGCCCAGGGCGTCCGGCCGGCGCTGCGCCAGCTCCTGGACGCGGTGGGGGAGGTGCCCGCGCTGGTGCTGGGCAGGCGCAACGACGTGCTGGCGGGCAACAGGATGGCGTTCCTCTTGTTCGCCGATTTCCCCGCGCTGCCGCCCGCGGAGCGGAACCTGACACGCTGGACCATCCTTGACCCGGCTGCGCGGGAACTCTTCAGGGACTGGAAAACCGTGGCGGCGGAAGCCGCAGGCTCCCTCCGCCTGGACGTGGGCCGGCACCCCAACGACCCCCAGGCGAACCACCTGGTGGGGGAGCTGGCGGTCCACAGCGAACACTTCCGCCAGTGGTGGGCGGGGCACCGGGTGGCCACCCGCGCTGCAGGCACCGTCCGGCTGCACCATCCCGCCGTGGGGGACCTGGAACTGAACTTCGAAAACCTGGTCCTGCCGGAGGACCCCGACCAGACGCTCCGCGTGTACTCCGCCCGGCCCGGATCGCCGTCGTCGGACGCCCTGGCGCTGCTGGGAAGCCTCGGGGCAGCCCCGGACGCAAGCCTGGCGCGGGACCCCGCCGCGGTGGCCGAAAGCGGCGACGCGGGCTGACCGGCACGTAGATGGCCACGCCACTGTACATTCGTCCAGCGCAGTGGGGTGATTCTGGCCAGCCGCCCATTGGTGGCGGCCCGGCCCTTTCCTAGGGTGGGAGTACCAGCTTTCCCTGCCCAGTTCTTATCACCCCAGGATGGTCTCAACGATGAAACGCATCGCCCTGCTGAAGGAGCGCCAGGCCTCTGCCGGCGCCGCCTCCACCGCCACCGGTTCCCACTGCCCGGCCTCCGGCCTCTGGAGCCCCGACATCGATCCCCACACGGTCCTGTCCTTCTTCGAGGGCCACGTGTTCCCGGCATTCGACGGCGTGCCCACTGTCTGGCGGCGCCGCAGCCCCGGCACGGCAAACTAGGTCCTGCCTTAAGCACAACTGACCCGCAGCCAACATCGTCAGGAACGTGTTGGCTGCGGGTCAGCCGTGTTTGGCGTTAGTGCTCTTCCAGGCGGAAGCCAATCTTGATGGTGACCTGCCAATCTGCGACCTTTCCGTCCTCCAGGTGGCCGCGGACCTCCTTGACCTCAAACCAGTCGAGGTTCCGCAGGGTCTGGGATGCCTTGGCAATGCCGTTGCGGACGGCGTCGTCCACGCCCTCGGTGGAGGTGCCGACAATTTCAGAAATGCTGTACGTGTGGTTGGACAACTTCGCTCCTCGTGATCGTCGATGCTCCCGGTTGCGGGCCGTTCCTGAAGCCTAGTAGGACTGCGGGAGCGTTGAACAGGGGCCCGGGGCAATCAGGACCGTGGCACGGGAGGCTACTTGGAGTCCAGCACCAGCTGCTTGAGGTCGTCGAGGGTTTGCTGCATGTGGGCGTCCATGGCCTGGCGTGACCGGTCAGGGTCACGGGATTCCAAGGCCTCGGCAATGTTCTGGTGATGGCCGATTGCGTGCTCCTGGATCGCAGGGACAGCGGAGGTCTCGGTCCTGCGCTTTTCCAGCACGCGATGCAGCGGCTCAAACAGGACCGACACGAACACATTCCCGGATGCGCGCAGGATGACGTCATGGAAGGCAAGGTCTGCTTCCACGAAAGCGGCAACATCGTTGATGCTGTGGGCGGCCTTCATCGCGGAAATGTAGTTGAAAAGGGAGGTGATGTCTTCCTCGACAATCCGTCCTGCGGCAAGTTCACAGGCTCCCGTTTCGAGCATCCTGCGCAGCTCGATCAGCTGGATGGAGGCATCGGCGTCGTTCTTGCCCTCGGATGCGGCGCGCAGCACGGCTTCGAGGGAGGCCCAGCGGCTCAGGGGATTGACGAAGGTGCCCCGGCCGCGCTCCACGCTGAGGATGCGCTGGGCCTGCAGCGTCTTCATCGCCTCACGGACGGTCATGCGGCTGACCTCGTGGCGGGCACTCAGTTCATGCTCGCCGGGAACCGTGGAGCCGGGCGGAAACTCGCCTTCGATGATGCGGTCCAGCAGCTCATCGGCCACCACGCCCACCAGTGACTTCCTTGCCATGTTGCCCCCGATCGCTCTTTCCGGCCGACGCCTGGCGGATATGTCAGACAAGTGTACTTGCGTGTCCGTATGCCGTGTGCCACACTAATTTTCAGATGCAAGATGTCAGACATCTTACAGTTACCTTTACATCTGGATCCGCGAGCCCGGATCGCTACACAACGGAGTGCACTGTGACGTATGAAGCAGACGTTCTGGCCGCCTATCCGGCAGACCTCGAGATTCCCGCCGGGCTGGTTGCCGGCGCGCTGGCCGCTTCCAACGCAGCGGTTCCCCGCGTCCTGGTAGTGCTCGACGACGACCCCACCGGCACGCAGTCCGTGGCAGACCTGCCCGTGCTCACCCGTTGGGAAGTGGAAGACTTCACCTGGGCCTTCGGCCAGGGCAAGCCCGCCGTGTACGTCCTGACCAACACCCGCAGCCTTGACCCGGCGGAGGCGGCGGCCCGCAACGAGGAAGTGGTCCGCAACGCCCTGGCCGCAGCAGGGCAGCAGGACTCCGCTGGTTCCAGTCTTCGGCTGGGCTTCGTCAGCCGCAGCGATTCCACCCTCCGCGGCCACTTCCCCCTGGAGCCGGACGTCATTGCAGCCACCGTGGCCAAGGTCAGTGGAGAAAAGACCGACGGCGTTGTCCTGGTTCCGGCCTTCCCCGACGCCGGCAGGCTCACCATTGGCGGCGTCCACTACATGCGCGGCACCGGCGACGCCAAGGGCACCCTGGTCCCGGTCTCCGAAACGGAGTTCGCCAAGGACGCGTCCTTCGGCTTCAGCACCTCCGTCATGGCGGACTACGTCGCGGAAAAGTCGCAGGGCAGGTTCCCGGCAGATTCCGTGATCGTCCTGGACCTGAACACCATCCGCGCCGGTGCCTCCGCCCAGGACCCGGCCATCTCCGCCAAAGCGATTGCCGACGCCATCGAACCGGCCACCGATTCCACGCCCATCGTCGCGGACATCGTCACCGAGAACGACTTCCGCGCACTGGCCTTGGGCCTGGAAGAAGCCGAGCGCCGCGGCAAGAAGCTGCTGTACCGCGTTGGCCCGCCGTTCGTCCGGGGCCGCATCGGCCAGGACATCCGCGCCGCGCTGACCTCCGAGGAGGCTTACGCGGGCAACACGCCGTCGGAGGCCGGTGGCCTGATCGTGGTGGGCTCGCACGTCGGCGTCACCACGCGCCAGCTCAACGTCCTCACCGCGGAACACAGCTCCGCCCGGATCATCGAGATCGACGTCGAGAAACTCCTTGGTGCCGAGACCGACGCCAAGGCGCACCTGGACCAGACCGTTGAGGCCGTCGTCGAAGCCCTCCACGGCGGCGACGTCATCGTGCACACCAGCCGGCTGCTCATCAAGACCGATGACCCCGCCGAAAGCCTGCGGATCGCGCGGACGGTTTCCGCCGCCGTCGTGGACGTGGTCAACCGCACGCTGAAGACCTTCCCGCCCCGGTTCGTCATCGCCAAGGGCGGCATCACGTCCTCGGACGTCGCAGCCCACGGCCTGGAAATCCGCCACGCCATTGTCCGCGGCCCCATGCTGCCCGGCATCGTCAGCCTCTGGGAACCGGTCGACGGCCCCGCCAAGGGCATCCCGTACATCGTGTTCGCCGGCAACGTGGGCGACGACGACTCCCTGGCCCAGGTCACCCGCAAGCTCAGCAGCACTTTCTAATTCCCACCGGCTCCACGGGCCGGGCCCCCGCCGGCGAGGGCCGGGCAAATTTCAAGGAGAAACACCATGACCAGCAACTACACCGTCACCGTCCTGGGCCTCGGCGCCATGGGCCTGCCCATGGCCACCCGCCTGGCCTCGCAGTTGACCGTCCACGGCTTCGACATCGCCGAACCCCGCCTGGAACTTGCCCGGGAAGCCGGGATTGCCACCTTCAGCACGGCCCGCGAAGCCGCCAAGGGTGCCGACGCCGTCCTCCTGGCCGTCCGCAATGGTGAACAGCTCAACGACGTCCTCTTCGGGGAGAACGGTGTGGCCTCCGTCCTGGAACCGGGCGCCGTCGTCATCCTCGGCAGCACGGTGGGCACCGACGCCATCCCCGCCACGGTCGCCAAGCTGGCCGAATACGGCGTGGACCTGGTGGACGCTCCGCTGTCCGGCGGCCCCAAGCGCGCCGGCGAAGGCGACCTGCTGATCGTCGTCGGCGCGTCCCCTGAAGCCCGCGAAAAGGCCGCCCCCGCCCTGGACCTGCTCGCCTCCACCCTCACCGTGGTGGGCGACAACCCCGGCGACGGCCAGGCACTGAAGACCGTCAACCAGCTCCTGTGCGGCGTCCACATCGCCGCCGCCGCCGAGGCACTGGCCCTGGCCGACGCCCTGGGGCTGGACCAGGCCAAGACCCTTGCCGCCCTGGAAGCAGGCGCGGCCGGTTCCTTCATGCTCTCCAACCGCGGACCCCGCATCCTGGAGGCCTACAACGAGGAAGGCGCCGAGGTGCTGTCCCGCCTGGACATCTTCGTCAAGGACATGGGCATCGTGGGCAAGGCAACCCGCGCCGCCGGGCTGGCAGCCCCCGTTGCTGCCGCCGCCGAACAGCTCTACCTCCTGGGCCAGGCCCAGGGCCTCGCCGCCGCCGATGACTCCGCCGTCATCAAGGTGGTCGCGCCCGCCAAGCGCACCAAGTAAGCCACCCCTCCTGCCCTTGCGGCACAAGACGTACGACGACGGCGGTCCCCCCTCCGCCGTCGTCGTACCTCCCAGCGTTGCCGGCGCAGTCCCGCAACGTTTATCCCCACCCACCATTCCCTGATGCCGCCCTGCCCCGGACCGGCACGTCAAAGGAGACATCCCCCCGTGAACCACCTGATGAGCCCGCTGATACAGCGGGCGGCCGATGCCCCGGCCATCAAGCCCGCCGTTGAGCTGGGCACCCCAGTACTGCTCACCATCGCAGCGGTGGGCATCGCCATCCTGCTGGTGATGATCATCCGCTTCAAGATCCAGGCCTTCGTGGCCCTGCTCACCGTCAGCATCCTGGTGGCCGTGGCGGCAACCATCCCGCTGCAGGACATCTTTACCGTGGTCTCCAGCGGCGTGGGCAGCACCATGGGCAAGGTTGCCATCCTGATCGCGCTCGGCGCCGTGCTGGGCCGCATGATCGAGGTGTCCGGCGGGGTCCAGTCCCTCGCGGACCACTTCACCCGCAAGCTCGGGGCCAAGCGCGTTGCCGTGGCACTGACCGCCGTCGGCTTCCTGGTGGCCATCCCCGTGTTCTTCGAGGTGGGCATCATCGTGCTGGTGCCCATCGTGTACGCCTTCGCCAAGATCGCCAAGGTCCACCCGGTGAAGTTCGGCCTCCCCATGGCCGGCATCATGCTCGCCATCCACGTGGCAGTACCGCCGCACCCCGGAATCGTGGCCGGCGCCGGCGTGCTTGGTGCCGACATCGGACTCATCGCCCTGATCTCACTGCTGATCTGCGTGCCCTTGGGCTTCCTGTCCTACTGGGTTGCGTCCATCATGAACCGCAAGGACTATGAGCTGCTGCCGGCCGTGAAGGCCCAGGTGGAGGAGTTCGGCTCCAAGTCACTGGTCAAGGTGGGCCATGACGGTCCCGGGGCCGCCGCCATCGCACCCCCGCGCCCGGGCCTGATCATCTTCCTGATCGCAGCGCCCATTGTGCAGATCCTGCTCGGTACCGTCGGCACCCTGGTGATCCCCAAGTCCGATCCGCTGTATGGCCTCGCTGCCTTCATCGGCAACCCCTTCCTGGCCCTGCTGGTGGCCGTGGCGCTGTCCTTCTTCCTGCTGGCTGTCCGCCGCGGCTGGTCCTTCAAGGAAACCGGCGAGATTTTCGAAGGCTCCCTTCCTCCCATCGCCTCCATCCTGATGGTGGTGGCCGCCGGCGGCGTGTTCGGCAACGTGCTGCAGGTCTCCGGCATCGGGTCGGCGCTGTCCAAGACCCTGGACACCCTCGGCGTTCCGCTGCTGCTGCTCGGCTTCATCATCTCGCTGGCCCTCCGCGCCGCCCAGGGTTCGGCCACCGTGGCCATCGTGACCACCACCGGCCTGCTGTCCGCAGCAGTCAGCGGCGGCGGCTACAGCCCGGCGCAGATCGCAGTAATCGTGATCGCCATCGGCTTCGGCGCCCTGGGCCTGTCCCACGTGACTGACGCCGGCTTCTGGGTAGTGGTCCGCTACTACGGCCTCACCGTCTCCGACGGCCTCAAGACCTGGACCGTCCTGACCACCATCCTGGGCGTGGCCGGCTTCCTGCTGACCTTCGTCGCCTGGATCCTGGTGGGAGGCCTGGGCGCCTGATGCAAACCCGTCTGGACCACCTGGTCACCTCCGCCCTCCAGCAGGGCTCCGCAGTGCCGGCCTTCACCTGCTACGACTTCACCACCGCGCTGGCCGTGGTGGGCGCCGCCGAGGAATCCGGCAGGGGCGTGATCCTGCTGGTGGCACCCAAGACCGCCGCCACCGCGAACGGCCTCCGGCTGATCTCGGCGCTGCGTGGCCTGGCCGACGCCGCCTGCGTCCCCGTCGCGGTGCAGCTCGATCACGCCTCCGACCTCCACGTGATGGCCGACGCCGTCACGGCAGGGGCGGATTCGGTCCTCGCCGACGGTTCCTCCCTTCCCTACGAGGACAACATTGCGCTGGTCCAGGCTGCGCGTGCGCTGCTGGGCTCCGACGTGGTGCTTGAGGCGGAACTCGGTGGCCTGGCCGGGGACGAGGACCGTGCCTTCGGCGTCGACCCGCTGGATGCCGCGGGGGCCGGCCAGCCAGGCATCGACGTGGCAGGCCTGACCGACTCCGCGCAGGTGGAGGACTTCGTGTTCCGCACCGGGGCCGAACTGCTGGCCGTCGCAGTGGGCAACGTCCACGGCAAGTACAAGGGCGAGCCGCGGCTGCGCTGGGACGTGCTGCAGGACATCGCGGCGCGGATCCACATTCCGCTGGTGCTGCACGGTGCCTCCGGCATCCCCGCGGAAGAGCTGGTCAAGGCCGCGGCCATGAACGTTGGCAAGGTCAACTTCAACACCGAACTGCGGACCGGCGTCCTTGCCACGCTCCAGGACCAGCTTCCCGCGCACCGTGCCGACGGTGAGAACCTGCAGGGCCTGCTGGCTTTGTGGAACACGTCGGCGAAGGGCTTCGCTGCCACCACGCTGGCCACGCTGGCACGGTAACGGAATCTTCCACGAACGGGAGGCCAGGATCAAGCAGCCGGTCCTGGCCTCCTTCTTTTCGACTTCATCCCGCCTGCCAGGCGGGATGAAGGTTTTCGCCGGGAGGCTAGGATCGAGCAATGATCCTGGCCTCCCTTCTCTTTGCCTTCCTGGCCGCCGCACTGCACGTCTTCATCTTCACCATGGAGTCGCTGACCTGGACCCGGCCCGCGACGTGGAAGCGCTTTGGGGTTGTCTCCCAGGCGGACGCGGAGACCACCAGGCCGCTGGCGTACAACCAGGGCTTCTATAACCTGTTCCTGGCCGTCGGGGCGTTCATTGGCGTGGGGCTCGTGGCGTTTGGCGGGGCGGGATCGATGCAGGACGTGGCAGGCTGGACCCTGATCTTCAGCTGCTGCGGTTCCATGCTGCTGGCGGCCGCCGTCCTGGCGTTCACCGGACGCAAGTACCTCCGCGCCGCGGCAACCCAGGGCACCACGCCGCTGCTCGCCGTCGTGCTAGGACTGCTTGCAGTGCTGCAATAGGGGCAGAAGGGGCGTAAGTCCTTAAACCCGCGCAGGCAACGGGGGCACAATAGTGCCGTGGGCAGCGTCGAGCCGTTGTAGGTCCCATGCACAGCACCGAAGGGCGGGGGACAGGAACCGGGGCGGACACGGTGGACCGTGATCCGGCCATCGACCTTGTCCGGTTCATGTGCCTGGCGCTGGTGGTGGTGGGGCACTCCATGATGGTCAGCCCGGTCCTGCACCCGGACGGAACAGTCACCACTGAGAACACCCTGGCCCAGCAGGACTGGTTCGAGCCCATCATCTGGATCTTCATGGTCATGCCCCTGTTCTTCGTCACCGGTGGCGTGACCGGACTGCAGTCCTGGCGCCGGCTCAAGGCAAGCGGAGGCACCGCAGCCCAGTTCATCCGCGCCCGGCTCCTGCGCCTTCTCCGCCCGGCCACCCCTTTGCTGGCCACGATGGTGGTGGGTTTGTCCGTGGCGGCTGCGCTCGGCGTGGACCGGCAGGTGGTCCAGCTCATGGCAGCCGGGGCGGCCATGCCCCTGTGGTTCCTGGCCGCCTACCTCGCGGCACAGCTGAACATCCCGGCCCTGGCGGCACTGCATGCGCGCGCGCCCTGGCTTGGCTTCTGCCTGCTGACCGGGCTCGTGGTTGCCGTCGACTGCCTGCGGGGCGTCCTGCCGGACCTCGCCAACGTCAACCTGGTGTTCGTATGGTGCGCGGTCCAGCAACTGGGTTTCCTGGCCGCCGACGGCTACTTTTCCCGTCTTTCCCGTTCCGAACTGCTGGGCATCGCCGTGGCTGGACACCTGCTGCTGGGACTCGTGACCGGGCTGGGGCTGTACCGCGGAAACATGCTGGTGAACCTCAACCCGCCCAACCTGACCCTGGTGATCCTGGCCGTTCCGCAGCTGGCCACCATGGAACTGGCGCGTCCGGTCCTGGCGCCTTTGGCCGGGGTGGGCTGGATCGGCCGGCTGCTGGTGCTGGCCGGCAGCAGATCCCTCACGGTGTACCTGTGGCACCTGCCGCTGCTGGTGGGCATGTCCGGGCTGCTGCTCCTGGCGCCGATCCCCAAGCCCGGCGCCGGCACCGCTGCATGGTGGTGGTCTCGGCCCCTGGTGGTCCTGGCGCTGCTCATCCTGCTCCTGCCGGTGGCCGCCGCGTTTGGCCACCTGGAGGAACGGACGACGACGGCCGTCACCCTGCGCTGCCGGCCCGCCACGGCGGGGGCCGCCGTCGTTGTGGTCTTCATCCCCGTGGCGGACGCCGCGCTCAGCGGACTGTCACCGGGACTGCTGGCCGCCGGCACGGTGTGTTTCTCGGTGGCGATCGTTTTGCTGGGCGGTTTTCCGCTGCGGCGCCGGCAACCATACCGGCGCCGCCATGGCCGAAGGACCATTGCCAGCGGACTGAAGTAGTGCCAGTGTCGAACCATGACCGAGAACACCACGTCCGCTGAGGACAAGTTCACCGCAAATGTCTCGCTGCGGCGCAATGACGCACAGCACCGGTACGAACTCCTGGTGGACGGCAGGCTGGCTGTCCAGGCCTTTTTCCGCGACCTGCCCGGGCACATCGATTTCACCCACACCGAGACCGGCGAGGATTTCGAGGGACAAGGCCTGGGCAAGGTCCTTGCACACTTTGCCCTGGATGACGTGGTAGCCACCGGCAAGCGGATCATTCCGCACTGCCCGTTCATTTCCAGCTACCTGCGAAAGCACGAAGGCTACGAACAATTCGTCGATTGGCCGGAGCGCTGATCTTTGAGGCGCCGGCGAGGCGCTAAGCCTGAAGCGCCGGGCCGGGGCGCGCGCCCTGGTCCAAGCGGCCAGGCGTCAGCTGGCCAGCGCCTGGTCGGTGACCGCCATGGCGGTTCCCGGATCATCGATGGTGAAGCCGCAGGCACAGCGGTAGGTGACGATGCTTTCCGGGACGGATCCGGGACGCAGTGAAACTACGGTGTTCCCGTCAACGTACACGGGCTGCCGGACGGGAAGCTCATCATGGTCGACGCGCTGCATTGGCGTGCGGCAGTGCATGCGCGAATTCAGGGTCGTCAACAACCCTGCGTCCACGGGTACGGTTGTGGACAAGAGCTGCCCAGCTGCCTCGGTGCGCTCCCCAAACGCCGTCAGCTGGTGTTCCATTGCGGTGGTCATTATGTTCTTCCTTGGGCTTCTTCACGGAACCGCCGGCATTGGCAGCCCCGCCGCGAACTGCTTGCGGAGGTTCATTTATCACCGTAAGCAAAGCATGCTTACTATTTGTTGCACAAGTCGGAACAGCCCGGAATGCGGTCGTGGGGACCGCGCGAGGATACGTTTTCCGGGTCAGCTCCGCCGGCGCTGCCAGTGCCAGGCATGCCAGAACAGCAGGAAAACCAGGGTGGCAAAGCCGGCGAGAACCACCTGCGGAGCGAACGTGAACACGACGTACGCGAGCGGGATTGCGCCGGAGGACGGCCCCATGATCATCGGGCCGCTCAGCAGCGGTGCTGTGCCGCCGGCAATCATCGCCGCAGCCAGCAGCCACAACACCACAATGAAGGGATTGGGTGCGGACCAGGACCGTTCCGTCCCGGCGGCTTCTGGGCCCTCCGCCTCAGGCGGTACCGGGTTCCCGTCCCTGTCCACTTCACGGAATCCGAGCGCTCCGGATGGTTGCTGGTCCATGTTTCCCCCTTCACGGCAGCAGCCCGGCCGGCTGCCGGCGTTACCAGCCTAACGGCCCACACAGCCGTCTCTCTGGCTAGGCTTGCAGCATGACGCCTACCAGCACTCGAACCACAGCACTCGTTACTGGCGCCAGCGCCGGCCTGGGCTACGAATTTGCCGAGCAGCTCGCCGCCCAGGGTCATGACCTGGTCCTGGTGGCGCGCAACGCGTCCCGGCTTGCGGAAACAGCGGAAGACTTCCGGCGGCGGTACGGCGTCACGGCTGAGGTGCTTCCTGCTGACCTGACGCAGGACGACGACGTCGCCGCCGTCGTCGAACGCCTCGAGGACGCCACGCGGCCGGTGGGGATCCTGGTGAACAACGCCGGGATCGGCCTGCTGCACAACTTCGAGGACAACCATGCAGCGGAGGAGAGGCGCCACCTGAAGCTGCATGCGGAAACGTCCATGGTGCTTACCCACGCGGCACTCAGGGGAATGCTGGAGCGCGGGGAGGGCAGGATCATCAATGTGGCCAGCGTCGCCGCGTTCCTGCCGCGCGGAACCTACTCGGCGGCGAAGGCGTGGCTGGTGAGCTTCAGCCGGTGGGCAAACCTGGCCTATCGAAAGCGGGGCATTAAGGTCACGGCCGTCTGCCCGGGCTTCACCCACACGGAGTTCCACGACCGTATGGGGATGGACAAGTCGGTGGCTCCGTCCTGGACGTGGCTGCGGGCGGAGCGGGTGGTCAGGGAAGGCCTGGCGGACAACGAACGCGGCAAGGCGGTGTCCGTCCCCTCCAAGAGGTACAAAGTGGTTGCCGCAGTGGCCAGGGTGGCGCCTGCGCGGCTAATGGCCGGGCCGGCGCGGAAGCCGAAGTAGGCGGGAGCGCCTGGCAGGGAACCTGGGAAGCGCCTTCCGGGGCCGGGCACCGGACCTGCGGACGGCCAGCACCACGAGGATCCCCAGCAGCGCGCCCACCAAGGTCTCCACGGCCCGCTCGAGGATCAGGACCCGCGGTTCGGTGGGGGAGGCCAGCTGGGTTATCAGCAGGATGACCGGGGTGAACCAGACCATGGCCAGGCCATAGTGCCTGGTCATGAACAGCTCCGTGGCGAACTGGAAAAGGATCACCAGCAGCGCCAGCACCACGGCCCGGTGTCCCGGCTCCTGAAGCGCCGGGTAGACCGCCGCCAGGGTCCAGGGTCCCGGAATGATGACGACGGCGGTGACCGCCAGTCCCAGGAACGTCCCGACGATGCGGTGGACGCCCCGCCGGACGCTGCTGGGCAGGTCTGCTCCGGCCAGGGGGACGGCGGCAGCTGCCATGGCCCAGTGCGGGTGGCCGCTGCCGCTGATGACGCCCACGGTCCCGGCGGCACCCACCGCCAGTACGTACCGGGCGGCGTGGACTGACAACTCCCTGCGCCCCGCCGCCGAGCGGCGCGGCACGCTCCGGGTGGCCCCCGGCTCCCAGGACCTCCGGCGCATCCAGCCGCTGAAGCCGATCAGGATGGAAAACACTGATGAGGCCACCGCGATGAGCATGGCGGCGTACCAGGGGACTGTGGTGGGAACGGAAGCGCAGGCGCCGAGGGCGAGGATTCCAAAGAAGGGCCCGTTGGGTTTCAGGCGTACCCTGTCCGCATATACCGACCCCACTCCGGCCAGGGCCGCTTCCACTGCCACCAGCCGCCAGGAGTGGATGTGGTTGATGGACAGCGTTACTCCCACCACCACGCCGGTGAGCAGCACCAGGGCGCCCTGGCCCTGGTGGCGGAGCCGGAGCTGGTGCGGTTCCGAGCGGCCGTACATGCCGGTGAGCGCGCCGAATACGGCGTAGATGATGAGGTCGGTGCGGCCGGCGGCCAGCAGGAGCAGCGAGGGGACCGCCACGCTGAGGGCCACCCGGAGCGCGGCAAGGTGGTCGCCGTTGGCAGGTTCTAACCGGTGAAGCGCGCGTAGCTGCTCCACAACGCGCTTCATGTCCCGACCTGTCCTGTTTTGTTGATGTACTGCGGCCCGAAGGCCCTTGCGACCGTATCACCGCGTCCCATGCAGAGCCACATGCCGCAGTAACGGGAGGACATCCGGCCGGCGCGCAAAGGCCCGCCCAGCGTGCTTCCCCCAAGGAAGCACGCGGGACGGGCCTGTGAGCGTGGGCTACAAGAGTGCCCGGGAGGCTGGGCCTATGCCCCGGCCGGAACCCCGCGGTGTGCGTGGGGGTCGCTGCCGTCCTGGGTGTCGAACGGCAGTTCGTCCAGGTTGATCAGCGGGTTCTCGTCCTGGGTCGCCACCAGTTCCTTCGCCTCTGCCTCGGTGTCGACGCTCGGCATCGATCCCGGGAGCGGCCGGTTGGCGGATTCCTTCAGGAAGTAGATGGCCACGGCGCCCACCAGGGAGGTGGCCATCAGGTAGTACGCGGGCATCATGTCGTTGCCGGTGGCCCCGATCAGCGCGGCCACGATGAACGGGGTGGTCCCACCGAAGATGGCTACGGCGAAGTTGTAGGCAATGCCCATCGCTCCGTAACGGCTGGAGGTGGGGAACTGGGCCGGCAGTGCCGATGCCAGGTTGGCCACGTAGAAGGTCACGGGGAAAGCGATCAAGGCCAGGCCGGCGAGGGTGGACCAGATCTGCCCAATACCAATCAGCATGAAGGCCGGGATGGCCAGGACGATAGTACTGACGGCGCCGATCCAGAGCACGGGACGGCGGCCAATCCGGTCGGAGAGCTTGCCGGTCAGCGGGATGCAGAGGCTCATGACCACCAGGACGGGAATCGTCAGCAGTGTACCGTGCACCTCGTCGTAGCCCTTGGAGTCGGTCAGGTACGTGGGCATGTAGGACGTCAGCGCGTAGCCGGCGGTGTTGGCAGCGGCCACAACAACCATGGCCACAATGATGGGGCGCCAGTAGGCCTTGACGATCCCCACGGGTCCCTTGGCCGTTGCGGCGTCCCCGGCGGAGGCGTTCTTGGCGTTTTCTTCCTGGGCGTCAAGGGTGGCCTGGAACTGCGGCGATTCCTCGATCTTGCTGCGGAAGTACACGGCGATCAGGCCCAGCGGGCCGGCAACCAGGAACGGGATGCGCCAGCCCCAGTCCTCCATGGTGCCCTGGCCCAGGGTCAGCTGCAGGACGGACACCAGGGCGGCGCCGATGGCGAAGCCGAGGTAGCTGCCCAGGTCCAGGAAGCTGGCGAAGAAGCCGCGGCGCTTGTCAGCGGCGTACTCGCTGACGAACGTGGTGGCGCCGGCGTACTCGCCGCCGGTGGAGAAGCCCTGGATGACCTTGAGGAGCACCAGGAGCGCTGCAGCCCAGAGGCCGATCTGGGCGTATCCGGGCAGGAGGCCGACGGCGAACGTGCTGGCCGCCATGATCATCAGCGTGGTGGCCAGGATCTTCTGGCGGCCCATCTTGTCGCCCAGCCAGCCGAAGATCACCCCGCCCAGGGGACGGGCGATGAAGGTGGCGGCAAAGGTTCCCAGCAGGAACAACGTCTGGGTGGTGGGATCGGATTCAGGGAGGAACACCGGGCCCATGGTGGTGATGAGGTAGCCGAAAACGCCTACGTCGTACCACTCCATGGTGTTGCCAACGATCGTGCCGCCCAGTGCTTTTTTGAGCATGGGCTGGTCCACCACGTTGACATCGGATTCCTTGAGCCGGCGGCGTGGCAGCAGCCTGGGCTTCTTGGCAGCCGTGGGGGCTGCAGGGTCGGTTCCGCGGGCGTTCCTGGCGCCTGCTGAAGAGTCGGTCATGCTTCGGTCTGTGGGCATTTGGGCAACTCCTGTGGAGGTCATTTGCTTGCGACTTGTAGCTGCCCCGCTCCGGGCAGGCCTTCAATTTTACGGGATTCCTCTAGCGTCGGAGCAGTTTGATGGCGTAGCATGCTCTCTTTTGGGCCCAATATGGGGCCGGTTCCGAAAATTTTTCCCCCGGCTTTTCCCGCGTGATCACTGGGAAGCAGGCTGATGAACAGCGGCGTTACCAAAAATTTTCCAAAATGCTCCGTTTCAACCCCGCTCCCGAGGGAAACCGGCCGCAAAAAGTGACCGCTGCCACGGTCCCCGGAGGGGGTTCCCAGCAGCCTCGGACGTGCCTATGGTAGAGCGGTGAACGCACTTCTTTCCGGGCAGTAGTCCGCGCGCCCGGGCGCTTTCGCCGGCATTCGTTTCAAGGAAGAACGAAGAAAAGAAGGGAAGAACCACATGGGTGAAGAATCCAGCCAGTTCCACATCAGGCCTGAGGTGGCGGACCACCTTGCGGCAGCCATGGATGCGCCTGTGGCGCCCGGTCCCGCGGCTACGGGTGCCGTTCCGCTGGCAGGGCAGAGCGGGTGGCCGGACGGCATGGGAAAGCGGCGGCACCCGAAGGACCAGGGCTCCGGCCATGGGCGAATGGGTCACGAGGCCGCAGTGACGGCTGTCCACCGCACCGGCCGGCCCCAGATGCCGCACTCCTCATAGCTGCTGGCCGGCGCCTGGACCCAGCAGGGCGACGCGCGCTGTCCATATCGACACGATAATTGCCTGGCGCCCCCGGAATATGGGGGCCGCCAGGTAATTTGCGCGTCGCGGACCCGCAAGCGCGTCGAAAAGCGTGCGCCCCGCCGGGCTTAGCCTTCGCGGACCACGTCCGACGGGTCCTTGTCCAGGCGCCAGCCCCGCCACCGTGGATGCCTGAGCCTGCCCGGCCCCGTCCACTCGCTGTAGGTCACCTCGCCCACGAGCTCCGGTGACACCCAGTGGGCGTCGGCGGAGTCCGGCCGGGGGACGTCGTGGAAGGGTGAGGTCTTCCGGCCCAGGCGTTCCACCGTCTGGCGGAGTTCCGTGAGCTCCCGGCCGCTGAAACCGGAGCCGACGCGCCCCACGTACTGCAGCTTGCCGCCGTCGGGAATGCCCACCAGCAGCGATCCCACGGTGTCCTGCCGCCCGCCCTTTCCCGGCCGCCAACCGCCCACCACCACTTCCTGGGTCTGTTCCGTCTTGAGTTTGATCCAGGTCCTGGTCCGCTGCCCGCTCACGTAGCGGCTGTCCGTCCTCTTGGCCATCACCCCTTCAAGGCCGAGCTCCTGCGCGCTGTCGAGGAGGAGGTCCACGGATTCCTCGAGCACCATGGACAGGTCCACCGGGCAGTCGGAGGGACGGAAGAATTCCTCCAGCCGCTGCCGCCGTTTGCTGAGCGGCAGGCGCCGGAGGTCCTTGCCGTCGTCGAAGAGCAGGTCGAACAGCATCAGCTGGACCGGGATCGAGGTGCGGGCTTTGGCGACGTCGGCCGCCCGGGTAAGTTTCATCCGCCCCTGCAGCAGCCCAAAGTCAGGCCTTCCACCGGGCCCGACGGCGATGATCTCACCATCGGCCACGAACGGCTGCCCCGGCCAGCACGCCCGGTCCGTGAACTCGGGGTAGGTCCTGGTGACGTCGTTGCCGTTGCGGGAGAAGATCCGGACCTTTTCACTGTCCGCCACCAGCAGTGCCCGGACACCGTCCCACTTGAGCTCGTACTGCCACGTGCTGCCGTGCAGGTCCGCAGTGCTGCCGGAGGTCGCCATCATGGGGGCGTACTCCAGCGGGTCGGCAAGGGCGCTCAGCGTTGCTGCGGAAGCCGCGGACGGCTCTTCGCCGCCGGCGTCCTGCGAAGGTTCCGGCACTGCGCGGGCCGGCTGCCGTCGTCGTCCGCCTTGCTGCTCCTGGTCCATCAGGTGGATCAGCCATTGGTTTTCGGCGTCCTTCCCCTGCCCGCGTCCGGTGTGGATGAGGGCCACCTTCCTGCTGCCGCCCAGCCCGCCGCCCTCCGATCCCGTCAGGGTGACGATGACTTCCTTGCCGTTGATCCACTTGTGCAGTTCGTAGGTGCCGGTGTCCCAAATGGTCATCTCACCCGCGCCGTACTGTCCCTTGGGGATGGTGCCGTGGAAGGTGAGGTAGTCCATGGGATGGTCCTCGATCTGCACGGCCAGGTTGTTCCTGCCGCCGGACTCCGGGACGCCCTTGGGCAGGGCCCAGGATGCCAGGACCCCCTCGTGTTCCAGCCGGAGGTCCCAGTGCAGGCGGCTGGCGTGATGTTCCTGGATGACAAAGCTGTTGCCGCCGGCCGGGATCCCCGCGAACGGTTCGGGGGTCGCCTTGGGGTCGCGCATCGAGCGGTACCTGCCCAGCCGGGCGTCGCCGTCGTGGTGTGCGTCCCCCTGTTCCGGGCTGCCGGTTGTCCCACCCGCCGCCGCGCTTGCCGCAGCGTTGACGACGGCGGCGAACGGGTCCTTGCCGTCCCGCACCCGGCGCAGCACCTCCTGGTAGTCCAGGTGCTTCAGCGTGGGAGACTGGATTTCCCGCCAGGTCCGCGGGGCGGCCACCATGGGCGTGGGCCTGCCGCGCAGCGAGTAGGGGACCACCGTGGTTTTTGCGGCGTTGTTCTGGCTCCAGTCCACCAGCACCTTGCCCTTGCGCAGTGACTTCTTCATGTCGCTGACGGCGAGGTCCGGGTGGTCGGCCTCGAGTGCCCGGGCCAGTTCGCGGGCGAAAGCGGAGATCTGTTCCGAGGTCTGGGTCCCGTCCAGTGCTGCATACAGGTGGATGCCCTTGCTGCCACTGGTTACCGGCACCGGGTCCAGGCCCACGTCCTGCAGGATGTCCCGCGCCAGGAGGGCCACTTCGCGGCATTCCGGCAGCCCGGCGCCCTCGCCAGGGTCCAGGTCCAGCACCAGCCGGTCCGGATTGAGCTGGTGGCCGTGCGGATCCACCCGCCACTGCGGCACATGGATTTCGAGGGAATTGATCTGGCCGAACCACGTCAGCGTGGCGGCGTCGTTGACCAGGGGGTAGTGGATGGTCCGGTCCTTGTGCGTGATCGCGGCCCGGGGCAGCCAGCCAGGCGCTGAGTCCTCCAAATCCTTCTGGAAGAACACTTCTCCCGGCTTGTCCGCGGTGCCTACTCCGTTGACCCACCGCTTCCGCGTGGCCGGGCGGTTGGCGGCCGCCGGTATCAGGACGTGCGCCACCGCGGCGTAGTAGGCCAGCACATCCGCCTTGGTGGTGCCGGTCTCCGGGTAGATGATTTTGTCCAAGTTGGTCAGCGTCAGTTCGCGGCCTGCCACCCGGACACGTTCCCGGCTACCTGCCATGGGGCTTCACCTCCGGCCCGCACTGATGTTGACTGTATGAATGAGAGCCATCTGGAAAGGTGCCATCGCGTTCGGCCTGGTCAACGTGCCCGTGAAGGTCTACAGCGCCACTGAGGATCATGACATCAGTCTGCACCAGGTTCACAATGCCGACGGCGGCAGGATCCGCTACCAGCGCCGGTGCGAGGTCTGCAGCGAAGTGGTGGACTACTCGGACATCGAGAAGGCGTTCGAGGAGGACGGCCGCACGGTGGTGCTGTCCAAGGATGAGCTCAAGTCCATTCCTGCTGAGAACAGCCACGAGATCGAAGTGGTGCAGTTCGTGCCGTCGGAGCAGCTCGAACCCATGATGTTCGAGAAGAGCTACTACCTGGAGCCGGACTCCAAGTCGCCCAAGGCCTACGTGCTGCTGCGCCGCGCGCTGGAGGACACGGACCGGGTGGCCATCGTCCAGTTCGCGCTGCGGGAAAAGACCCGGCTGGGTGCCCTGCGCATCAAGGACGACGTCCTGGTGCTGCAGTCCCTGCTCTGGCCCGATGAGGTACGCGAGGCCAACTTCCCATCGCTGGACGCCGATATCAGGATCTCCGCCCAGGAACGGGACATGTCCGCGGCGCTGGTGGAATCCATGGCGGCCGACTTCGAGCCCAGCTCCTTTACGGATGAGTACCAGGTGCAGCTCCGGCAGCTGATTGACGCCAAGCTCGAACAGGGCGAATCGCTGGACACGGAGGAAACGTTCGGCGTCGAGGCCGGCGAGGGCGGCAAGGGCGAGGTCATCGACCTCATGGAGGCCCTCAAGCGGAGCCTGGACCGGAAGCGCGGCGGCGGGGAAGCCGCCTCCGCCGGTGGAGAATCCGACGACGAAGCGGACGCAGGGGACGAGGAAACCGAAACTGCCAAACCTGCGGGCAAGCGGTCCGGCACCAAGGCGGCCGCGTCCAGGACGGCGGCAGCGAAGACCGGCACAGACGATGCCAAACCAGCCGCCAGGTCATCAGCGAAGTCCACATCGGCTTCCGCCAAGACCACGGGAGCAAGATCCACAGCGTCCAAGTCGACGACAGCCAAATCCACGACAGCCACATCCACTGCAGCCAAGTCCACTGCAGCTAAAACAACCGCGTCCAAGTCCTCCGGCACGGGCCCGGCGGACACCAAGACGTCCGGCACAAAGGCTGCGGCAAAACCGGCGGCCAAGACCACCAGGGCGCGCAAGCCGGCCTGAGCGGCAATCGGGACGGCATTCCGCAAGGCCGGAGGGGCCGGGCCGGCGCGCTTTCGGAAAACCTGCTTTACAGCGGCCTCCAACGCGCCCACAATGAGTCGCATCGCAGCCTCCGCTGTGCCAACGGGGCGCTGCCACCCATTCCGGACGGACATGTAAAGGGGCGCGGACATGAGCCAGCAGACGGATGCAGTGGAGGCGGACCGGGAGCTGAAGAAAAAGCACCGGGCCATGTGGGCATCAGGGGATTACCCCGCCCTCGCGGACGAGATGCTCCTGGAACTGGGCGCCGTCCTGGTGGAGGCCTGCGGCATCAGGCCACGCCAACGGGTCCTGGACGTTGCGGCCGGAACCGGCAACGCGGCCATCCCGGCAGCCATGATGGGGGCCGAGGTGGTGGCCAGCGACCTTACTCCTGAACTTTTCGAGGCAGGGCGCAAGGAGGCGGCCAACCGTGGCGTCAGCCTGGAGTGGCAGGAGGGCGACGCCGAAGCCCTGCCCTTTGGTGATGCGGAGTTCGACGCCGTGATGTCCTGCATCGGGGTGATGTTTGCGCCGCACCACCAGGCGGCCGCGGACGAGCTGCTCCGGGTCTGCAAGCCGGGAGGCTCGATCGGGCTGCTCAGCTGGACGCCGGAAGGATTCGTCGGTCAGATGCTGGCCACCCTGAAGCCGTTTGCCCCGCCGCCCCCGCCCGGCGCACAGCCAGCGCCGCTCTGGGGGAGCGAGGAGCATGTCCGCGAACTGCTGGACGGGAGCGTCACCGACGTTCACACCCGCAAGCAGAACCTGGCCGTCAGGAGCTTTCACCAGCCCGCGGACTTCGTCAGGTATTTCAAGTCCCACTACGGCCCCATCATCTCCGTCTACAAATTCCTGGGCGAGGACCGGGACAAGGTCCAGGCGCTGGATAAGGCCCTCACCGATCTTGCTGATTCCTTTGGTGATGCGCACGGCGACAGCCCGTTCCAGATGGAATGGGAGTACCTGCTCTTCACGGCGAAGAAGGCCTGAGCCATGGCGGGAAACCACGTGGCTACATCCGTTGCCACCATCAACGCCCGGCCGGAGCGCGTGTGGGAAGTGCTGACCGATCCCGCCGCAGTGAAGGAGTTCATGTTCGGGACCACTCTGGAGACGGACTGGACGGTGGGAAGCCCCATCACCTGGCAGGGCGTGTGGGAGGGAAAGACGTACCAGGACAAAGGCCGGATCCTGGCCGTGGAGCCGGGGCGGAAGCTCGTCCACACCCATTTCAGCGCCCTGTCCGGCCAGGAGGACAAACCAGAGAACTACCACACGCTCGAATGGACACTCGAGGACCAGGGCGGCGCCACCCGGCTGACGCTGGCCCAGGACAATAACCCCACGGAGGAAGCCGCCGCGCACTCGAAGGGTATGTGGGACAAGCTCGTGGCGGATGTGAAGGCACTCGCCGAGCGCGGCTGACTGATGCCCGCCCGTGCGGGCGGACGGTTAAAACCAGGCGGCCGCCGTCGGGCGTATCCCTTGGGAGGGAAAGCCCGACGGCGGCCGCCGGCGTTGTGCTGCCTGAGGCAGCGAAGGTGCTACTCGGCGTCGTGGTCCGTTTCGAGGATCTGCACCAGGCGCTCCAGCGCATCGTCTGCGCCGGCACCTTCGGCGCGGAGGACCACCACGTCGCCGTGTGAGGCGCCCAGGCTCATGAGGGACAGGATGCTGGCGGCATCCATGGCCTCGTCTGCCGGCTCGCCTTCACGGGCGATGGTGATGTCCAGGTCGAACTCTCCGGCTGCCTCGGCAAAGATAGCGGCGGGGCGGGCGTGCAGGCCCACGCGGCTGGCAACTGTTGCTGTGCGTTCTGGCATTTTTGCTCCTTTGTCTTTCGGCGTGCTGATCGTTCAGCGCCGGGAAGGTCTGTGGCTGAACCGGCTCAGACGGTTACGGGAACCGGTTCAACCGTATCAACGGTCTTCTTGACTGCCCAGCGCTTCAGGGCGATGACCGAGAGGGCGGTGACCACGACGCCGACGATGATCGAAACAACGAACATCAGGAAGTTGTCGATGGCGAAGAAGACGAACAGGCCGCCGTGGGGTGCCTTGGATCCGACGCCGGCAGCCATCGAGATGGCTCCAGTCACCGCACCGCCCAGCATGCTGGCGGGGATAACGCGCAGCGGGTCGGCCGCGGCGAACGGGATGGCGCCTTCGGAGATGAAGGACGCGCCCAGCAGCCAGGCTGCCTTGCCGTTTTCCTGCTCCGCCAGGCTGAAGAGCTTCTTGTTCAGGACGGTGGACGCCAAGGCCATGGCCAGCGGCGGAACCATGCCGGACGCCATGACGGCTGCCATAATCTGCCACGGGGCCTGGTTGTCGATGGTTGCGGCGCCGAGGCCGGCGACGGCGAAGGAGTAGGCAACCTTGTTGACCGGGCCGCCGAGGTCGAAGCACATCATCAGGCCCAGGATCACGCCCAGGGCGATGGCACCGGCCCCGGTGAGGCCGGACAGCCAGGAGTTCAGGCCGTTGGTGATGGCGACGATGGGGCCGCCCAGGATTACGAACATCAGGCCCGAAGCCACCAGGGAGGCCAGCAGCGGGATGATCACCACGGGCATCAGGCCGCGCAGCCAGCGTGCCACCTGCAGGCGGCCTACCACGTGGGCGATGTAGCCGGCCAGCAGGCCGCCCACGATGCCGCCCAGGAATCCGGCACCCATGAACCCGGCAACTGCACCGGCGACGAAGCCGGGCGCGATGCCCGGACGGTCAGCGATGGCGTAGGCGATGTAGCCTGCCAGCGCCGGAACCAGGAACCCGAGTGACAATGCGCCGATCTTGAACAGGACCGCCCCGAGGTAGGCACCCAGCGGACCCCACGCGTTGTCGGGGAACTCGGTGGGCAGGTTGAACAGGCTGTTCTGGACCACAATCGTGTCCGCGTACTTGGTGATCAGGTAGCCGCCCATGAGGAAGCCAAGGGCGATCAGCAGGCCACCGCCGGCCACGAACGGAATCATGTAGCTGACACCGGTCAGGAGGGCTTTCTTGAGCTTCTGCCCAATGTGCTCGCCCTTTTCCTCGGCCTCGTGCTCGGCCTGTTCCTCGGCACCGAAGTGCGGGACGCGCCGGGCGTGGGGGTTGTCGGCCGCGGCGAGGGCTTCCTGGACCATCTTGTCCGGTTCGTCGATGCCGCGCTTTACCGGGGCGTTGATGACGGGCTTGCCGGCGAAGCGCTCCTTACCGCGCACGTCCACGTCAACAGCGAAGATCACGGCGTCCGCCGCGGCGATGACGGCGGGGTCCAGTGCCTTGGCTCCGGAGGAACCCTGGGTCTCCACCTGCAGGTCAACGCCCACTTCCTTGGCGGCTGCCACGAGGGAGTCGGCTGCCATGTAGGTGTGGGCAATGCCGGTGGGGCACGCGGTGACGGCCACCAGGCGCTTGGGTCCCCGGGCGGCGGAACCTGCGGATGCCCCTGCGGGGGCACCCACAGCGCTGGCACCGGCTGCGCCTACTCCGGCGCCGACCGGAACTGCATCGGCCGGAGCCGCTGCGGCGTGCGCGGCGGGCTTGTCCGCCAGCGCGCCGTCGACGAGTTCCACAATTTCTTCCTGGGAGGACGCGTTGCGGAGGGCCGCGGTGAAGTCCTTTTTGATGAGGGACCGGGCGAGCTTGGAGAGCAGCTTCAGGTGCTCCTGGTCCGCTCCGTCGGGAGCGGCGATGAAGAACACCAGGTCAGCGGGGCCGTCCTTGGCGCCGAAGTCCACCTTCGGGTTCAGGCGGGCCATGGCGAGGGTGGGTACGGTGACGGCGGCAGAGCGGCAGTGCGGAATGGCGATGCCGCCGGGGATGCCCGTGGCGGTCTTCTGCTCGCGGGCGAAGGCGTCCGCGAAGAGTCCTTCAACTTCTGATGCGCGTCCGGTGGCAGCTACCTTGCTTGCCAGATGCCGGATCACCGTCTCGGGGGCGTTGCCCAGGTTCTGGTCGAGCTCGACCAGGTCCGTGGTGATGAGCTGGGTCACTGTCAATCCTTTCGAAGGGCCGTGATGGTTACGGCATCCGGGGTGGTTTGGTTTACTGCCGGAACGGTGGAACCCGGCAGCGAGGCAGCGGCGGCACCATGGGCCACCGCCTGACGAAGGCAGTCGGCAGGGGCGGCGCCCCGGCCATGGGCAAGCAGGTAGCCGGCAAGTGCGGAGTCGCCCGCACCCACCGTGCTGACCGCGGCGACCGGCGGGTGCGTGGCCAGCCACGCGCCGTCGGCCGTGACAAGGACAGCTCCCTTGGAACCGAGAGTTGCCAGCACAGCACCCACACCGGAACGGACGACGGCGGCTGCGGCGGCAGCGGCAGCAGCCGGATCCGCTTCCAGTTCGTCACCGGATGCCGGGGGGAAACCGGCAGCTGCGGCCAGTTCCGCCAGTTCCTCGGCGTTGGGCTTCAGGAGGTCAGGCATGCCCTCCGGGCCGCCGGTAAGGGCGGCCGCGAGTGGCAGGCCGGACGAGTCGACGGCGATGCGCGGGGCGGCGCCGTCGGCGGAAGAACGCAGGCGGCGGGCTGCCGTTGCGTAGAAGTCGGTGGGGAGTCCCGGCGGCAGTGATCCGGCCAGGACCACCCAGGTGGCGCCGCGTGAGCTTTCGACCAACAGCTTGATCAGGGCTTCCTGCTGGTTCTCATCCAGCGCGGGGCCCGGTTCGTTGATCTTGGTGGTCACGCCGCCGGGTTCGGTGAGGGCCACGTTGGTGCGCAGCGGCTCGTCGATGGGAAGCGAAACGAAGGGCACCGCATGCTCGCGCAGGCCCGCCAGGACGGGATCGCTGTCCGCGCCGGGGAGGACGGCAAGGGACTCCAGCCCCGAGGCCACCAGCGCGCGGGAGACGTTGACGCCCTTGCCGCCGGATTCCTGGCGGACGGAGATGGCGCGCTGTACCTCGCCACGCTCGAGCGGGCCGGGAAGGGCGACGGTCCGGTCAAGGCTGGGGTTGGCCGTGAAGGTGACGATCATGCGACCACCACATCAACGCCGGCCTCTTCCAGGGCGGCTGCGAGTTCAGGTCCGGGTTCACTGTCTGTGATCAAGGTGTCCAGATCTTTCAGGGAGGCGAACTGGACCAGGGTTTCCGTGTCCAGCTTGGAGGAGTCGGCCAGCACCACAATGCGGCGTGCCGACTGGACGAAGGCTGCCTTGACGGCGGCTTCTTCAGGATCGGGAGTGCTGACGCCAAAGGTGGCGTGGATGCCGTTGGTTCCGATGAACGCGATGTCAGGGCGGATCCTGGCGGCGGCGTTCACCGTTGCCTGCCCCACGGCTACCTGGGTGAGGCCGCGAACCCGGCCGCCCAGGATCTGCAGGGCAACGCCGGGGACGTTGGAGAGTTTGCTGGCAATGGGTACTGCGTGCGTGATGACCACCAGTTCGTGCTGGGGGCCCGTTCCGTCGGAAGGTTCGACGGCGGTGCGGCGGGCCAGCATGTCGGCAAGCACTTCGGTGGTGGTGCCCCCGTCCATCAGGACGCTGGCAGGCGAGTTGCGGGGGATCAGGGCAAGGGCGGCTTCGGCGATCCGGATCTTTTGGTCCGGCCGCTGAATGGCCCGTTCAGTGACGCTTTCCTCGGTGGTGCTGAATCGGTCTGCCGCAACAGCGCCGCCGTGGACACGGCGGACCGTGCCGGCGTTTTCGAGGGCGGCGAGGTCCCTGCGCACCGTTTCGGTGGTGATGCGGAAGCGCTCAGCCAGCAGGGTCACGCTGACCCGGCCGCTGCCGGCTACAAGCTCGGCAATCTGTTGCTGGCGCTCTTCGGCGAACACATACCCTCCGTTGCGTAGGTCCTGCTGTGAGGTTGTCCGCCCTGCCGACTTCCCGGCCTTGCGTGACTGGCATCACATTGATGTTGAGTTACTTGACTTTATCTGTGCTTCTGTTGGTTTGTCAATGGAAACCAACATGAAACAATATCGAGCTTTCCAGTCCGGGCGCAGGCACGAAAAAGCCGGGCTGGACGCGTGGTGGTCCAATCCGGCTTTTTCGGGTTCATCGGTCACGCCCCGGGATCCCCGTCCCCGTCCCCGTTCGCGTGTGGCTAGATACCGCCGTCGCGGCTTTCGTGGCGGGTGATGCGCTCACCGGTGTTGGGATCGATAACGGAACGTGATTCGCTGACGCGGCGGCTGCGGCCCGGGGAAGCGAGGATGAGCGAGGCGACCAGCCCGATCACGCCTACCGCCATGAGGATGTACCCAACCAATTGCTGGTCCACGAACGGGATCAGTCCGGGCGCGACAGCCCAGGCAAGGATGGCGCCGAGGGCGATGAGGAAGATTGACGATCCGATTCTCATGACTTGCTCCTTATGGCCGCGGGCTGCGCGGCGCTGGTAGGGCGATACGGAAGGGTGGTGCGTACACTGCCAAAAGCCAAGCCTGCTGTCTGTCTAGCGTCACGCTACCTCCCGGTGATTCCGGATTCAATGATCCGACCGGGGCGTCGTGCTTCCGTAGTTAGGCTTGACCAGTGGAAACAGTTGTGTGGTCCAAGCCGGAAGACCAGCGCGCAGGCACCCCCCTCCTGGTGATGATGCACGGGTACGGTACGGACGAGTCCCGGATGGTGCGCCTCTTCGAGTACCTGCCTCCCGAGTTCACGTTTGCCGCCCTGCGGGCACCGATGCCCATCGGCGACCACTGGGGCTGGTTCCTGCTCGACTACTTCCTGGCGAACGACTTCGCGGATGTCATCTCCGCCGCCAACTCGGTACGGGCATGGATCAGCTCCGTCAGGGACCAGCACAGCAGCGTCACCCTGATGGGGTACTCGCAGGGCATGGCCATGGCCAGCACGCTCCTGCGGCTGCACCCCGACGACTACAAGGCGGTTGTGGGACTGTCCGGCTTCGTGCTCAACAACGAACTCCTCTCGGTGACCGACTCCTTTGACGTCAAGCCGCCCTTCTTTTGGGGCCGGGACAAGGCGGACCTGGTGATCAACGAGGACGCCGTTGCCTACACCGCCGAGTGGCTGGAAAAGAACACTCTGTTGACGGCCCGGACATACCCGGGAATGGGGCACGCGATGTCCAAGACCGAGATGGTGGACGTCAGCGCCTTCCTGCGTCACTACGTGCTGCGCTGACTGTGTAGCCGCCCCATCAGTGGGTAAGAAAAAACAGTTGCCAGCGTAATTTGCAAGCGCTTACACTCGTCTACGGCCATGATCGGTCCTGCAGTGGGCGGACAAGGAAGTGATGCTGAGCGCGCGAAGCGCAGCACACCCTCCTTTAGGCTGTCCCGGCAGGGCCGGCTGTCCACTAACCGAAAGGACACCGCACTGCCGATGACACTGGAAACTGCAGCTGAGGCCGCCGCCTGGACCGGCGCCGCAGCAATCCTGTTTGACCTGGACGGCGTCCTGACGCCCACCGCTACCGTGCACGAGCGCGCCTGGCAGGAACTGTTCGACGGTTATCTGGCCTCGCACCCGGAGCTCCCCGGATACCGGGAAAGCGACTACTTCGACCACATCGACGGCAAGCCCCGCTTTGACGGGGTGCGCGACTTCCTGGCCTCGCGGGGACTCACGCTGCCGGAAGGCCCGCTGGATGACGACCCGGCCCACGAAACCGTCCAGGGCCTGGGCAACCGGAAGAACGCGATCTTCAGTGACATCGTGAGCGCCGGCGTCGAACCGTTCCAGGGCTCGGTCCGCTTCCTCGAAGCCGCCCTGGAACGCGGACTCAAGGTCGCCGTCGTCTCTTCTTCCCGCAATGCCCCCGCCGTCCTGAAAGCCGCCGGTCTCAGCCACTACTTCGCCGTGGTGGTGGACGGGGTGGTGGCCGCGGAGCAGGGCCTGCCCGGTAAACCAAGCCCGGCTACCTACGAATACGCGGCAAAACTGCTGGACCTCTCCAGTCCCGAGTGCGTGGTGGTGGAAGACGCCGTATCAGGGGTGCAGGCCGGACACGCGGGAGCGTTCCACTCAGTGATCGGCGTGGACCGTGGCGCCGGGCGGCAGACGCTCCTGGACGCCGGAGCCACCTTGGTGGTCAACGACCTCCAGGAACTAGTCCCCTAAACCCAGGCCTCAACAACCCCCGTTGCCTGCCCCGGGCAACCCTGCTGCTCACCGGCAGCACCCCATCCGAGTATTGCCCTTCCCCCGAATATTCCGTGCCGGCCAGCCCGGCACCACAGCAAGGTCAAAAGGACCCCGACCATGGCATTGATTTCCGCGGACCGCGAACGGTTCCCCGATACCCCCTGGCAGCTCGTCGAAACGCGCTACGGAACCGATGGCACAGGAACCCTGGAGGCCCTGTTCGCCCTGGGCAACGGCCATCTGGGCATCCGGGGGGCCCATTGGGCGGCCGCCGATGCCGAGTTGCCAGGCAGCTTCATCAACGGCCTGCACGAAATCTGGGACATCAAGCACGCCGAAAACGCCTTTGGCTTCGCCCGGACGGGCCAGCGCATCCTCTACATCCCGGACGCCAACAACTTCACCGTTGTGGTGGACGGCGAAAACCTCAGCCTCGCCGAATCAGAGGTCCTGGACTACCACCGGAGCGTCGACTTCTCCACCGGGATCTACGAGTGCCGCATCACCTGGCAGTGCCGGTCCGGCGCCACCGTGACCACCACGGAACGGCGGGCTGTGGGCTACGAGTCCCGCGGCTGCCTGGGCATTTCCCTGGAGGTGGAAGCGGACCGGCAGATCTCCCTGGACGTCACCTCCGCGGTGATCAACCGCCAGGACCAGCCGGTGGAAGACCACTCCGTGCACGATCCCCGCCGGGCCGGACGGCACGCCGGGCGGGTGCTGCTCCCCGTGCGGCTGGACGGCGGCGACGGCTCGTTGCGGTTGTCCTGGGAGGCGGCCGAATCCAAGCAGCGGGTGGGGATCGCAGTGGACCACTGGACCTCTGCCGGGCACCAGCCGTTCGAAACGGTGGTGGACCAGGACGACAGCACCGTCCGGTACGTCCTTGCGGTCGAAGCCGGCGATCCGTTCCGCTTGGAAAAGAGCGTCAGCTACGCGGCCGGCCGCACCATCCAGGACCCGGACGTCGATGCGGCCGCTGTGGCGGAGGAAGCCCTCCGCCCGGTGGACAGCATCTTTGCCGAAAGCATGGCCCATTACCGCGGTTACTGGGCCACCTCGGACATCGTGGTTGAGGGCGGCCGGCCCGGGCTGCAGCAGGCCATCCGCTGGAACCTTTTCCAGCTGGCCCAGGCCACGGCACGTGCCGATGTTGCCGGCATCCCCGCCAAGGGCGTGACGGGTTCGGGCTACGAGGGGCACTACTTCTGGGACCAGGAGGTGTACCTGCTGCCGTACCTTACCTACACCAACCCCGACGGCGCCCGGCAGGTCCTCGAGTTCCGCCACGGCATGCTTCCCGAGGCCCGAATCCGGGCGAAGGAACTGAGCGTGGACGGCGCCCTCTTCCCGTGGCGCACCATCAACGGCCTCGAGGCCAGCGCCTATTACGCGGCCGGTACCGCACAGTTCCATATCGCCGCCGCGATTGCCTTCGCCACCAACCGGTACCTCTGGGCAACCGGAGATGCCGGATTCCGGGATGGCATGGGCGCAGAACTGCTGATCGAGACGGCCCGGATGTGGATCTCCCTGGGCTTCTTCGGCAAGGACGGACTCTTCCACATCCACGGCGTCACCGGCCCTGACGAGTACACGGCCGTGGTGAACGACAACCTGTATACGAACGTCATGGCCCGCTTCAACCTGCGTGCCGCCGCCGCGCTTGGGCACGCAGGCATCACCCACGAGGAGCGCCAGCTGTGGGAGGCGGCCGCCAGCCGCATGCAGCTGCCCTTCGATGAACGGATGCAGGTCCACTCCCAGGACAACGACTTCATGACCCTGGAAGCCTGGGACTGGACCACGCCGCGGTCCAAGTATCCGCTGCTGCTGCACTTCCACCCCCTGGTCATCTACCGGCACCAGGTCCTGAAGCAGGCGGATACCGTCCTGGCCATGTTCCTGCAGTGGCAGGACTTCACGGCTGAGGAGAAGCAGCGGGCCTTCGACTTCTACGATCCCATCACCACCGGCGATTCAACGCTGTCCGCCTGTGTCCAGGGGATCATGGCGGCCGAGGTGGGCTATTCGAGGGAGGCCCTGGACCACTTCACCAATGCCGCCTTCATTGACCTTGACAACACGCATGCCAACACGATCGACGGCGTGCACATCGCCTCCACCGGCGGAGTCTGGAGTTCGCTGGTGTGCGGGTTCGCCGGCATGCGCGACCAAGGCCAGGTCCCATACTTTGATCCACGCCTGCCCGCGGAGTGGGAGGGACTGACCTTCCACCTGAAGATCAGGGGCCGCCTGCTGCTGGTCCAGCTCGCAGCCCGCTTTATCACGCTGACGGTCCAGGACGGCGGGCCGCTGGAGGTGGACGTCCGTGGCCAGCGGCTCATGGTGGGCAACGAGCCGGTGCGGGTGCCGCTGGAACCGGTGGGGGAGCCGGAACCCACGGTGTTCCCCAGCGGATTGCCGACGGCGAGCATCCCGGTGGTGCGCGGCAACAGCTGAGCGCGTTGCCGGGCTGGGAGGACGCGTCCGGCGTAGGCCCGGCAGCTTCCCTTGCCGGGCCTCCTCCATCTCCCGCTGCCGTTCCTGCCTGGTGCCCCCCCAAAAAAGCACCAGGCCGGCCCGCAGTGGCCTAGCCCGCGAGGAGGGTGGCGGCTTCCTGGCGGGTGGTGCCGGAGTCCTGGATGCCTTCTGCGATGTGGGCGAGTTCGGCGGGGATGTCGCGGCCTTTTTTGCGCATGGCGGTGGCCCAGAGGCGGCCGGCGCGGTAGGAGGAGCGG